>JAPOYI010000157.1 GCA_026706665.1 Gammaproteobacteria bacterium
TCTTTCAATACCCCCAAACCCCGAGTTTAGGCTCATCTTCTTATTGGAATATGCTGCAATTGCCCCACCAGACACCCACCAGACCCCCACGCTGACGGCCGTTTCGGTGGACGCGGGAATGTCGGCCTCGACGGGGTAGTCCCGGGGAGTTGCGATGGTTGTCCGAGGCGTGGGCCGGCGGGATGCCCGGGATTGTGCCCGCCGTTGTGTCCGGTATTGTTGACAACGTTGTCAATCGACCCGTACAGTTTGCGCGTTGGTAAGCGCCAACCCACCAAGAGCGGAGTTGCAATGCGTGAAATAGCTTCGCGATGGCAGGCGAGTGCCAGTGCCCTCGATCCCGCGCTCCCCTCGGAACGCGATGTCGCAGACATTGTCGAACGGCGCCTGCGCGGTCTCTCCATCGAACACAAGATTGGCCAAATGATCCAGGCCGAGATCGCCAACGCGACGCCCATGGACGCCGCCGAGTTCGCCCTCGGTTCGGTATTGAACGGGGGAGGGAGTTCTCCCGCCGGCGACAAGCGCGCCAGCGTCGACGACTGGCTGGCGCTCGCGGACGCGTACCACGACGCCTCGCGAAGTAACGGCGATTCGCGGGATGGCGTGCCGATCCTCTGGGGCACGGATGCGGTTCACGGCCATTCGAATGTCCATGGCGCGACGGTTTTTCCCCACAACATCGGTCTCGGTGCGGCTCGGGACGGCGACCTGATGTGCTGCATCGCGGCGGCGACGGCGCGCGAGGTGGCGGCCACGGGAATAGACTGGACGTTTGCACCGACGCTGGCCGTGGTCCGCGACGACCGTTGGGGGAGGACCTACGAAGGCTATTCCGAGCATCCCGCGCTGGTGGTCGAGTATGCGCAACGTGTCGTCAGCGGATTGCAGGGCGTGGCCGGTGACCCGGGGTTTCTTGGCCCCGGCCGGGTGTTGGCCACCGCCAAGCACTTTCTCGGTGAGGGCCACACGACGGACGGTCACGATCAGGGCGACGTCGCGTGTTCCGAGGAAACCCTGCGCGACCTGCATGCCGGCGGCCATCGGGCGGCCATCGCCGCCGGAGTCCAGACGGTGATGGCCGGCTTCCACAGTTGGCACGGCACCAAGGTTCACGGACACGAATACCTGTTGACCGGCGTCCTGAAGGGTGCGCTCGGATTCGACGGCCTGGTCGTCAGCGACTGGGATGGATATCTGCAGGTTGCCGAGGACCGGCGCGAGGCGTGTGCCATGTCGGTGAATGCCGGCGTCGACCTGCTCATGGTAGGGGTGGATTGGCGGCAGACCTACGACGACCTGCTGCGGCAAGCGGTCGCCGGCGTCGTGCCCATGTCCCGGATCGACGATGCGGTAAGGCGCATCCTGCGCGTGAAGGCGCGTGCCGGGCTGTTTTCCAGCCCGCGCCCGTCCCAACGTCTTTGCGCTGGCGACAGGACTGCGGTCGGCCACCCGGCCCACCGCGAGCTGGCGCGGCGCGCCGTCCGCGAGTCGCTGGTGCTCCTAAAGAACGGTGGCGTCCTGCCGTTGCGCAGGGATGCCAATGTGCTGCTTGCGGGGGATGGCGCGGACAACATCGGCAAGCAGTGCGGTGGCTGGACCCTCACCTGGCAGGGCACCGGCAACGACAACGACGACTTCCCCAGCGGCATATCGATATTCGAGGGTTTCGCGCAGGCGGTTGCAGGAAACGGGGGCACGGCCACGTTGAGTCCGAGCGGCGAGTTCACCGGGCCCGCGCCGGACGTGGCCATCGTCGTGTTTGGCGAGAACCCCTACGCGGAAGGCGACGGCGATCGCCGTCACCTGAGTTTCTCGGCGCACGATTCCGAGCCGCTTGCGATCCTGCGCAAGCTTAAGGAAAGGGGCGTGCCCACGGTGTCGGTCTTCCTCGCCGGCCGCCCGATGTGGGTGAATCCCGAACTGAACGCGTCCGACGCTTTCGTGGTCGCCTGGCTCCCGGGCACCGAGGGTGGGGGTGTGGCCGATGTGCTGTTTCGCGGCCCGGGCGGCGAGCCGCAGCACGACTTCCGCGGCCGGCTTTCCTACTCGTGGCCAAGACATGCGCTGCACACGCCGCTGAACGTCGGGGACATCGACTATTCGCCGTTGTTCCCCTACGGTTTCGGCCTGCGCTACCGCGACGGCTGTCGCGATCCGGGCCGACTCGACGAGGCCGACGCCGCGGCCGGCATTCCGGTCGTCGACAAGCACCGCGTCTCGGGTTGGACCTACCCGCGATAACCGTTGGGAGGAGTCGGTACGCGGACACTCCAGGCGTTTCGCAAGGCCGGGCCGCACCGAACTGGACTCCGGCGCGGACACTCCGTGCAGACCATCCGCGAACGCTTGTTTGGGCGAAACACCATGGTCGACAACGGCTGGAGAAATCGCCGATTCCGCCGCACACCGATCCCAACCAGCATCGAGCAGCAGTTCGTGCTGACGGGCTTGAGCGATTCGGCCAACCTGATGGGCTTCTACGACAAGAACGGGATCAGCGTCCGCGTGGCCTACAACTGGCGTGACGACTTCCTGGCCGGAACCGGCCAGAACAACGTCGGTTCAGGGCCGCCCACCCACGTGGCGGCGTATCAGCAGGTGGACGTCAGCGCGAGCTACTGGTTCAGGGACGACATGCAGGTGTACCTCGACGTGCTCAACCTCAACGACGAGACTACGCATGTCTACGGCCGTGACCCGCTGCAGACGCTGTTCGCCGGCCAGTCCGGCCCGCGCTACAACTTTGGGTTCAGGTACAAGCTCTGATCCGCCGGCGGCTGTACTTCGGTGCAGCCGCTTCCGTATCATCGGCGCCATTTCCTGACGCTACTTCGTTTGCGCGGGACTCTCTTTTCGAGGAGCGATTCGCAGTCTGATCGAAAGTGCGACCCAACTGTAGATGGCGATAAACCGCGCAACCCGGAAAGTCGTAGTCGTCGGCGGCGGCACGGCGGGGTGGATCACGGCCAATGTCGTCGCCAACGAGTGTCGAAGTTGCGACGTCGTTGTTGTGGAATCCCCGGACATACCGACCATCGGCGTCGGCGAGGGAACATGGCCATCGATGCGGACGACGCTCCGCCGCATCGGTCTCCCGGAAGACGATTTCATCCATGACACCGGCGCGAGCTTCAAACAGGGCACGCGGTTCTTCGGCTGGTCGGGACGTCCGGGCCGGGACGAGTACTGCCATCCATTCAGCCTGCCGGTCGAGTACGCGAGCCTGAACCCCGCGAGATACTGGCTCGCCGAGCGGTCGAAGACGCCCTTCGCCGAGTTCGTGACGCCCCAGGCCGCGGTCATCGAGCGTGGTCTTGCACCGAAGCAGACCACAACGCCGCCGTACGCATTCGCCTTCAACTATGCCTACCATCTCGACGCCGCCAGGTTCGCGGCACTTCTGCAAGGCAAGGCTGTGGGCGCGGGCGTCTCACATCGCGTCGGCAATGTCGCGCAGGTCGAAGCGCGCGCGGATGGCGACATCGCGGCGGTCGTGCTCGACACTGGCGAGCGGGTCGGGGGCGATCTGTTCATCGATTGCACCGGCCAGCGGGCGCTGCTGCTTGGCGGCCATCTCGGCGTGGGATGGGCTTCGGTCAGGGAATACCTGTTCAACGACGCCGCCATCGCCGTGCAGGTGCCCTATCCGTGCACGGACGCTCCAATCGCGTCGGCGACCCATGCGACAGCCCAACCGGCCGGGTGGATCTGGGACATCGGGCTGCAGAGTCGAAGGGGCGTCGGCTACGTCCACTCGAGCGCGCATGCCGATGGCAGTACGGCCATGGCTACCCTGGAGCGCTACGTCGCGAGCACCTCGCCGGGCATCGACATGGCCGCACTGGAGTTTCGAACGATTCCATTCGATCCCGGCTACCGGACGGCGTTCTGGTTGAAGAACTGTGTCGCCGTCGGCCTGTCCGCCGGTTTCGTCGAACCGCTGGAAGCCTCGGCGCTGGCGTTGATCGAGCAGTCCGCGGCCATGATCGCCGAGCAGATGCCGCGTGATCGGCGGATCATGGAAGTGACCGCCAGACGCTTCAATTCGAAGATGCACTACCACTGGGAGCGCATCGTCGAGTTCCTGAAACTGCACTACGTGACGAGCGTTCGCGACGACGACTATTGGCGCGATAACCGGGCACCCGGTTCGTGCCCCGAGGGTCTCGGCGACAAGCTCTCGGTATGGGATCAACAGCCGCCCTGGCACGACGATGCGCCGCGCCTCGACGAACTGTTTCCCTCCGCGAGCTACCAGTACGTGCTCTACGGGATGGGGTTCAGGCCGAAGTTCGAAGTCGAGCGCGCGCCATCGGGTGAGGACCCGGTGCGGGAACGGGCGGATCGGGTGTTCCACGAGACCCGCGCCAAGTCGGCGCAGGCGTTGAGGCTCCTGCCCGACAACAGGACGCTCCTCGGCAGCATCGCGCAGCGCGAACAGCGGAGCGAAGCCCATGCCTGACTTCGCCATGTTGAACAATGTCGACCACCAGGACCTGAGGGTCATCACCGAGCGGTCCTCTCGCTACGGCGACAACGTCATGCTCGCCATGACCTTTCCGTTCGAGTTCCGCAACGTCCAGGCCCACTACCCGATCCTGTTCCAGGGCGACGGCGATGGCGGCTACTACCCGGTGGTCCTGTTCGGTTTCCAGCAGGGGGAGAACCTGTTCCTCGACGAGAGCGGTTGGCACGCCGCCTATGTCCCCGCCATGATCCAGCGACAGCCGTTCCTGATCGGCTTCCAGGAGCAACCGGGCGCCGACCGAACGAGAGTGCTGTCGGTGGACATGGACCATCCGCGCGTGAATACCGAGGCGGGCGAACGCCTGTTCCAGCCTTTGGGCGGCAGG
>JAPOYI010000062.1 GCA_026706665.1 Gammaproteobacteria bacterium
AATCACCGTCATGCGTGCGCTGTCACGGGCAACCGTGATAATCACCGAATAGCAGCGTGACTCGTCGTCGAAGCGACCTCGATCGTTCGTCGTCTCGGCGGCCCGCCTTCGGGCTGATGACGAGTACGCCCCGGCGCTCAGGGAACGCACGCGCTGACGAATGCATGAGTCGTTGACAAGGGTCATTCCATAGCAGCTAGCCCGAACGGAGCGGCTCACGGCCCCAAGCCTCTCTCGGACCCACACTCCAGGAGGGGTCCTGGGGAATCCTGTGGGTATGGGAGGCTCCAGACACAGCCTTTGCTCCCGGCGCGTCAAGGCGCTTCACGCCGCCTCCGCTCCGGTCCTTGGGATGATCCCGCCGCTCGCGCCTGCAACGTCCGGGTTGCGGCCAAACCGACTCGTCCGGCCAGTCCGTACACGGGCACCATGCACGAGACGACTCTCTACGCGAGCCTGTTGGGAACCGAGCGACCGCGGCGCGTCCGCGATGACGTCCAGGTCGCCGTCGAGTTCGTGGGCGACGCGCTCGTATGTCGGCGCTGCGGGGCCGCGTGTCCGGAGTACGACCGACGGTCTCGCGTCTCGCACCGTCCGGCCACGATGCTGTACCGGACGCTGGCGCGGGCCGAGGTCCCGCGCGTGCGCTGCGAGGAGCACGGGGTCCAGGAAGTAGAGGCGATGATGGTCGATTGGCTGAAGGGGGATGGTCGGGTAGCTCAGCCATTCGGTTTCGCCCCCACAGATACCCAGACGCCCTGGACACCACACAGAATCCTGAACCGTCCCTCGGAGCTTGCGGCCGGACCTGCGAGAAAGCCAACTCGGCGCCCCAGACGACACCACCCCACCACTCATCCTCAACTCCCGCGCGCGTCCCCCGCGTTCGCTGTGGCGCACACCGCAGACCCACCTTCCGCCCGCGACCCCGCCGCTCCGTTGCATTGGCTCCCCGCTCTACCGGAAGCGTCTCCATTGCCTACCCCACCCGCCACGCTCGCCGCTTCGCCGCGCGCCCACGCGCGCGACTCACTTCGCGCCGCGTCGCCGCCCGTTCCCCGTCGACCCGCTCCCGAACCCCCGCGCGGCCCGGCCCATAGTACCCCGTCATTTCGCATTCCACGGCCACACGATGCCCAGTCGTTCCGACTTCGCCTCCAACTCTCGACGCTCCCGACTCCCCCGCACCCCCTTTCCGTCTTCAGCCACCCAACCCTGCTCCAACGCCGCGCGCATCACGCTCTCCTGGTCACCCGAAAGCAGCGAACGGAGCATACCTATCTCCACTCCACTCAGGCCAATGGCGTTCACCTTGTAATCGTTAAAGGCCTCCCAAACAACCGGACACCACCGTGCTACGACCTTCCTCCCAATAACCTCCGCGTACTGCCGAATCTCCCATTGCGCATGCAAATCCATACGCAGTCGCAAGAAATGAAGCAGATTGTGCAGATCGCTCTTCCAATACGCCTCCGTGTATGTGGATAACGGCAAATCCTTCCGGGCCTGTTCCCGCGCCACGCCGGCCCCGAGCCGTTCCTCGTACGCCGCCCGCGCGATACCCTGCACCTCGCGCTCCCGTCGACTCAGCAACTCCCCCGTCTCTACACTCACGTGACCTTCGCTCCCTTGCCTATTCGACGCACGTTGAAGCCGCCACTCCTCAGGCGCCGTGCCCTGTGCCGCGTCGATCGCAATTGAGTACCTCGTCGAATACTCATTGACACTCGCCGTCCGATGCCGAATCCACTGACGCCACGTATCCATTGGCACCCTAACATGCAGTTTAAGCTCGCACATCTCAAACGGAGTCGTGTGCGAGTGTCGAAGAAGGTACCGGATCAGTCCTCGATCCTCTTGGACCCGCTTCGTGCCCGCGCCGTACGATACACGCGCCGCCTGAACCACCGCGCCATCGTCTCCCATGTAGTCGATCACACGCACAAACCCATCGTCGAGCACAGGAATGGCCACGCCCAACACATCGTCCATCGCCTCCACCCGAGCCCGCCTCACCCGACGTAGTGTCTCCCCCATACCCATTCGCTGCCCCCGCACGGGAAACGCTCCAAAAACTCCAATCCCAACATCCTTCACTCAAGCTTCAATCGGCGCCCCCCAAACTTCAACAGGTATCCCCACGACGGGCCAGTACCACTAGTATACGCCGGATGGTAGCTCCTTGGCTGTGTGTAAAAGACTGCGGCGTCCCGCTCCATCGCGAACAGGCACATCCCTAAGGACACCGGTTTCGGTCCGTACGGTGCCAACGCCACTGACACCTGTTCCCGCCGGTCCGCCGTTGCCTGGTCGCCCGCCAGCACAGCGTCCAGCTGTCTGACCGTCTCGAATGCGTCCAACGTGGCAACCCGCCGTGAATCCGGACCCACAGTGCTCAGCCCCAATCGCTGTACTGTCTGCCAAATCCGTTGGGCGTACGGTTGCCCCGGCGGAAACGGTATAAAGACCACAATCCTTCGCTGCCTGTCCCGGTACTCGCTTAGAAACTGCGGCAAGCCGAGCGACTCAAAGCCGACCGCGACCACAAGTGTCGACGGTTCCACTATCGACGTGTAACCCGGCAGCGGCCGCAGATCCTCAGGATCCTCCGCCAAGTGGGCGTCCACATATCCGCCCGGTGTCGGCTGCGAATACGTCACCAGCACCGTCTCGATGTCCGCACTGTTCAGTGCCAGTTTCAGCCAAAGAAAAAAGTAGCGCTTCGGCATAGACGATATGTCCAGCCACAACGCACTCGGACGACGAGGCAACGTCCCCACCGCTGTATGGAAGACATCCGCGATCCGTTGGTCCGTCGCCAACAGGTCCGCGCCCAACTCCGTGTAGGCCACGTTCCGTGCAGCCAGCGCCGCGCGGCGACGTACCAACGCCGCCTGAATGGCGGTCGAGTGCCCCGACGGCGGGTCGTCGACCCGAAGCAACCTAATCTCCGCGTTCCCCATCCCACCTGCGAGCACCGGAACAGCCAACGAGCGTTCCTCGAACGACAGAGATCCCAGGCACAGAATACTCTCGGATAGGCTTGCATCCTTGCCCACCAGCCAACGGAGCGGCCCCCAAGGATCGAGCGACACTATTCGAACAACTCCGGGTGTGAAGCGGCTCGCCGTTGGCGTCGCCGTCCTCGTTCACCGGACGCGAAAACCACCGGCTCCTCCGAGCCAATCCATCCCGCCACCTCACCCGCCGTCGCGTAGTACGGTTCCTTCGTCCGCGCGGCCGGTATGTCGAAGTGTGGACACAGCACGGGAAACAGATAGAACTTCTCCCGGGGCTTTCGGTCACGCTCCTTAGTCCTGTGCCGCAGCTTCACAAGGGCGCCGAAATCTGCCGCAGACTCAAGAAACTCCCTAACGCCCTGAGCCTCTGGTGACTCCAGGTCTTCGTCCGTAAGCGAAAAGCCCGTATGGCCCGGATACGACAGCTTCTTGTCACCGATCAGTCCCTTTCGTATTGCTAAACCGATTCGCGTAACAAACCGCCGCCTGACCGCGCCGCCTGGGAACTCCTCCTGCTTCCGCACCCACGCTGCCGACACGCTCCAAATGGCCTGCGTTTGATGCTCCACCGAAAACCTTCCTGGCCCGTCGGCCATCTTCGAAGCCGCCCGCTGCGCGATGTCCCAAATCTCTCGGCACAGACTCAAAAAGATCAGAATGTTGCCGCCACTTAGGGTCAATACCGTGTTCCAGCCTGCATACAATTTCCGCTGTCGGCAGTTGGAGGCGATCTGAACCAGCAACGCCTCCTTTCGCTCCTTTCTCCAGTACTCGCGGTTCCATGGCGCGTCTCCATCATCAGCCGGCGCAGAATCCGGAAGCGCTCCTCGATCCGATTCCTGCAACATCCACACTTCCAGCAAAAGTGCCCCAAACGGGTCGGCATCGTACTTACTCTCAAGTAGTTCCTTCCAGGGTGTTGGCCAGCTCCCCAGCCGAGGCACCAGCGCCGCGCGTTTGCTACCGCGGTACTTCGACACCTCCTTCGCAGCATTGAGCGGCTCCAGCGCCCCCTGGAGCCAATTGCTGTACTCCCCGGGCACGCTCGGTAGCGTCGCCTTCAAGCGGCGAGCTGCCACGTCCCCTGCAAACGTCGGGAAGATCCACGACGACGCGTCCTCCCCTCTACGTAGCAATTCGTCCAAGTCTACCCTTTGATAATCGCGTCCAAGTTCGAGCTGCGCGTCGGAACCGAGAATTCTACGCTCCCGCCCCCAACTGTAGGGTCGTACGCCGATTTTGAAAGACACGCTAGGATCCCGCCTCGACAAGAACGTATTCACCACTCGACAGAACCCCCGCCCAACCGATTGCTCCGGCCGTTCTTCTTCCCTGTAGTCAATGTGCAAAAGCGTCTCATATTGGTCGATCGTTACAGACAACGGTATCGTTCGAGGCAGGATCCCGAACGTCTCCAATCCAGAGCGCGCGTCCGCCAACGGCTTACCGATCTCCGTCTTTGTGCCCAAGACCTCCGCCGGCATTACCTCGATGTTCCAGTTGACGAAACTCCGTATCAGGTCCAGCCTCTTCCGAACGGCGCCCGCCAGCCCGTCCAACGAATCCGTTCCGTCCAGATAGCCAAACCAGCATGCTTGGGAGCCGAGCCACGCCGAATACTCTTGCACCCTAGCCTCTTCCACCCGTGCTCCCAAGTACTCCGCTAGCGGCTGCCCGCTCCTGCCTTGGAGAAACCGCACCGTCGAGATCAACTGATTCGTCAGGTAATAGTTGATCAAGTCCCCAAGCAGGAGGTTCCACACTTCCAGGTTGTCGCGCGCCCCAGGCTTCAGTGCGCGTTTACCCAGTGAGGAGATCCCCGCATGTACGAGGTTGATGCCGATTCCAAGCACTTGGCGAAGCACCGGGTTCCCGCGCTGTTCCGGATGAAGTCGCAAGCACGCCGCCTGGACTTCTGGCGAAAAGAGGCGTAGCAGCATGGTTTTGCCGGCACCGTTCGTCCCCGACAACACGACGTTGCCGACGCGAAACAACGCTTCCGTCTGGCCCGTCAGCACAGTAGGGCTGAACCAGCTAAGGTACAGCTCCGGATCTTCCAGAGCCTCGGTCAGGTACAGTTCTTGGAACGGGTTAACGGAGAGATCCTGCATGGGACGTCACCATCGAGCTATCCTGGGGAACAGCGCCGACCACGCCTGCCCGTCGCGCCAAATGAGGGGTAGCGTGTTATTCGGGCAATTCATGTACTGTACGAACAGGAGGCCATAGGATCGCGAAAACCCGAGCGGGTGCCTCGGCTGTTCGTTGTCTCCGTCTTGATGCTGACGGACCTGTTGGTGAGTCTGCAGCGCGATCTCGCGGAGGCGCTGGAATAGCTGCGGTTCGTCGTGCTGCGGCTCGCTGAAGAGGTGCATTCGCCTCGGAATGGTAAAGACCGGCTCGAACGAGAAATGCTCGTGCTTTTTGAGCATGGCTCCGTACTTTCGCACGCCTCGTTGCGAGGCGATGAGCGGCACGAAGATCACCGGCAGGCCATTGAGTTCTTCCAGCGCGCACTTCACGGCCCTACCAGCCTGCGTTCCCGACCCCACGAAGTCCTCGAGCAACACGAGTCGCCGGTAGCCCTTCCGTGCCACGAACTCGCGCACGCGGCCAAAGTCCCCGAAGGTCGCAAGGACTTTCCACGGTGGGCGAGCCCCTGCTCCGGCCAGCTGATTCACGCGAAGGAACTGCCCAATGTCCATGCTGTCGGTGACGGGGCAGAACCACGTCTCGGCGATCCCCTGATTCACCTGGTTCTGCGCCGCACCCAGGAAATGACCGATCGGCCATTGCGAATCGTCCGCGATCCAGCGGCCGATTGGTCCTCGAAACGCGGCTCGGTACAGCGACGCCATGTCCTCTCTATCCACGAACTGAATCGCCGGCACGAGTTCCAGCAGGGTCCGCAGCTCATCGACCGAGTAGCTCCTGTTGCGTAGCCAGTCCAAAAGGCGAACGTGAAAGTGGCGAAGCTGCGCTGGCGTGTACTGCCAGAATCTCTCGTCCGCGAGGAAGTGAATCTCCTTCAACAGCTCCCGTGCCGTGCGCTCGGGCCGCGCGGCCGGGTCGAAGGACGCTTGGTCAAGAGAGAACGTCAAGTCGTCCAACGTCATCGCACCACTACAGGGAGTCGCTAGCCCATTTCGCTAGGGCCGACGACACGACTGGAGGCACAGCGTTGCCGATCAGTCGTGCTTGCTGATCGGGCGAACCGAGGAATACGAAGTCGTCCGGAAAGGATTGAATGCGTGCGGCCTCCCGAGGCGTAAAGCCGCGGTCTTCGTGAGGGTGAAGGAAGTGGGATGGATCGCAGAAGTTCGTAAGCACCGCGTGAGACGGCGCGGTAGCGCTAAGACGACGGTACTTACCGTTGAAGGTATGGCGCAGGTCGCAAGTCGTGCTGGTGGGTTGCCGGAGATAGCCCCTTCGGACCAACCCGTCGACCGTGCGTTCGACGCGCGGGCCAAATTCTGTTCTAAGAATGGCTAGGCGCACTGGATCAGCATCCCCGTGGTCTCGAACGCGGTGCCTCCGCCGGAGACCGATCATTTCCTCTAACAACTTGCGCTCCGCCGTCGAGACCTCGCCAAATACATCTGGGATGTTCCAGGTATGAACAGCCGACGGACCATTTCTCACGTTACAGAGCTTTTGGCCCTGGCGGATACGTCTGGCGATCTTCCAGCTTCTGGAATCACGGCGCAACAGTTCCGGCTGTTGTATATGTGTCGCATCGAGCACGCTTTCAATCGTAGTTCCGGGCTTGGCCTCGAAGCTCAGGGTTGGTATTGGCGTCAGAGATGCCATCAGGATGACCCGGCGTCGAAGCTGTGGCGCGCCCAGATCTGCTGCGTTCATTGTGGCGACGCGTACGTGGTATCCGGCACGACCTAGTAGATGATGGGCTCGCCTCCAGATGCTGGAATGGCGATTCATCGCGACTCCTGGCACGTTCTCAATCATAATGAGCGGTGTTCGCTGCCGGATTCCCAGAAGAATGGGAACAAGTAGAAGAGGATTCCTGGGATCGCGAGAGTCGAATTCACCAATCGGAGAGAACCCTTGGCACGGCGAGCCCGCCACGATTACGTCCGGCTTGAGGGCGGTCGAGAGCGACCTCCATTGACGGAGGTCGAAGGTCGTCGCTTGGGAATCTCCGAAGTTCTGGTTGTAGGTCGCGACTGTGAGAGAATCGCGGTCGAACGCGCCGATGCAGCGAAACCCCAACTCGTGGAAGCCTGAATCGAGGCCACCGCAACCGGAAAAGAGGCTCAGGAACGTTCGTCGCGGCGCGCGCACTCTAGCAGCCGCGGCGTAATGGACCGGCGGATCGACCCGATTGTTCGCGGTTTCGGCACTGGTTTCCATGGCGATGAGCGAGCGCCGCCGGTGTGCGCGGCAACCGGCGATGTCCGTAACGGGCGACGACTCGCTGCGCAATCGCGGCCGTCCGTTCTTACAAGGCCTTGAATCGCGGGCTCGACGAAACAGGCTTCCAGGAGTTCGTCGAAGAGCAGGCCGTCAAGTTCTACGCGGACGGAGTGCGTCGCCCCCCCTTCTCCGCCCGCGTCACTGATACCGAATGCTGCTGCTCGGCCACCTCGACGGTCCAGAGTCGGAACGGGCGATAGCGTGGCGGGCGGCCGATTCTCTGAGTCTGCGGCAGTTTCGCGGACGTCGCGATGTGCGAAGCTCGGCCCGAGCGCTCGACGGTCTCGCAGGCCTCCTGCCGGGTCGACATCCAGACGCAGGAGACCGTTTCGACGTGGGGTCGATCCCGGCGTGTGCCCCAGGGAAAAGCCGTCGGTTGCGACGCGACGACGCTGGAGGCGAACACGGCCCTGCTGGGCATCGGCCGCAGGGACACGGTCGACCGGCAAGAGGCACTCTCGCGCTGGCTCGAGGCGGCGGCCGTCATTGCGTTCCCGACGCGCGCTGCGCTGGCCGGCTTCAACCGAAGGTGTCCCGGGAGGGTCCGCCACACAGTACGAGAATGCCGACTCCGGCGCCCCGCAAGCGCCTCGTGATGCACGCCCGCGGCTCGACCTTGGACGTACTCCGGCGACGCCTGACCAGCCACGGCATGCGCGTCGCCTCCAAGGTCGCTCGCACGCCGATGACGCGCTGACAGATCGCGACATGACGTGCTCATGAGCCGTCGAACGGCGGATCTGCCGCAGACTAACGCCACGAGCGGCCACCCAACGCCTGCCGCTCACCCCACAGCGAAACTCTATCCGAGAGCCCACTCGACCGTCGCCCACTGATCCCGCGCGTGGCTAGCATAGCGTACGCGTCAGTTCGGATTCAAGCCGGGCGCCCTACGGTCCCGGAGGAGGCCTTTTCCGTCGCCCATCCCGGCTGCTCGGCATCGTGCTGCTCAACCTGTCGGCCTGAATCAGCGACACGGTGGTCTCCCGGCAGTTCGTCCTAGAGCGCGAGATCGTAGAGGACCGCAACGTCGGCGTGGGCGTCATCGAGGGCGGCAACTACGTGTTGATGCCTCGTCACGGCAGGCGCGATGTCGGGCGAGGGCGGCCTGGCATCGGAGCTGGCGTTCCGGATCGGCGGCCTCGTGGCGCTGGTCATCGCAGAGCTGCGGTACGACCGCGTCACGTCGTACGACCTCCACGACCAGATCGAGCGCGGCAACGTCGCCGTGGCGGTCGCGTTCGCCGGCGTGGTCGTCGGCTTCGGCAACGTCATGCGCATGGCCGGCGAGGGCGATTTCGTCTCCTGGAACGCGAGCCTGACCGAGTTCGGCTACTACACCACGGTCGGGCTCGTCCTGCTACCGCTGGTCCGGGTCCTCGCCGACAAGGTGCTGCTGCCCGGCGCGAGCCTGAGCGATGAGCTGCTGCAGGATTCGCCGAACCTGGACGCCGGGGTCATCGAGGCGAGCACCTACGTCGTGGCGTCGAATGCTGATCGGCCTGACGCTCTGACGTGCCCGCCGGCCGATGGGCATGCGCACCACCGTCGCGCACCCGCTCGCGACGCTCCTGGCCTTCCTGCGCCGGGAGAACCTGTTCCGGCTGATGGGCGTGATCGTGGTGCTGATCAGTTCCAGACCAAGGTGGCCGACCTCAAGCGCCAGATCGCGCGCTGCGAGAACAACCTCGTCACGCTGCGGGTCTGCCCGCGCACCGCCTCGTCGATGAGCAAGACCAGCGCCCTGTCGATGCCGTCGTCGACGGTCGGTCCGACGTCGTAGAGCTGGGTTGTAGGCTTCGGCGAGCGACTCCCCTTGGTACTGCGCCTCCTCGACACCGAGACCCCGCTCATGTCGGAATGAGCGAAACGGATCGCTCGTGCCGCGACGCCGCCCCGCGGCGCGTCTCGCTTCAGACGAACCCCGGCACCGACCGGATCATCGCGTGCCCCCCAAGAGCGTGATGTCGACGTGGGTCACGAGCGACTCGATGGCGGGCTGCGCCCGGTGCCGATTCCTGACCGCGTCGGAGGCCGCCAAGGAGGGCGCGGGCGACGGCCGGGCGTGGGTCGCGGGACTCGAAACTGAGACACTACGCCCCTGGGGTCGTTGCCGATCGGATCCCGATACCCCTTCGTCACGCGTCTTCGTGCTTTCCCACTGCCACCCGACGGTGGCCGGTTCGAGCCCCAGCGTGCTCGCCTACGTGTCCACCTCCGGTTCAGTCGGTACTAGTACCGCAATATCTGGGGGCGGCCCGGCTGTGCTACACTACATGGTGGTCATGGCACCGAGTTCCGGTCAGGATGTCGCCCAATTGGAGAAGGTCCGCGCCCAGCTGAATCGGATTGCCTCCGCCCACGACCAAGCGGTCCTCAAGCTGTCGAGCGCCGGCCTGGTCGTGTCGTTCGCGTTCATGCGGTTCTTGGGTGAGGATGCAGGCGCCCTGAACGTGCTGAAGGTCACCTGGATCTGCTGGCTGCTCAGCACCATCTGTCTCATCGTATCGTTCTGGTTCGGGATGTCCGCCTCGTGGAAGCGCGAACTGGCGAACCGCACCGGGTCGGCTTCGATTCTCTCGGCACCCTTGCCTGCAAATCGCTGGATTCTCCGGCTGAACTTCTCCAGCGGTCTCTTTTATCTTCTCGGGCTTTGCGCGTTCGTTGTCTTCTTGTTCATGAACACACCGGGAGGTGCTTGAGGTGCCACGAGACCACGATTCCTACGCAGACAGCTCCGACACCCAGGTCGAACAGAGGTCAGAACTCGTTCACGACCTACCGAGCCCAGCCCCGAACGCGCCGGCCCCCGAAGGTAGTAGCGGGGCTGGTGGAGCCGACGATGGAAGCGCTGGCCACGGTGTCGACGGCCAGGATCCGAACAGCAGCGGTGGCACTGATCAGTGACGCCATGTCAACGCAGTCAGCGGGTGCGCGCGTTCGTCGCGTCGCAGCCAGCCTCGCGACGCAGACCCTCAGCGGTCTCCTGGTCCTGTTGATCGCAGCTGCGGTCCTTGCGCTGGCGAGTCGTGTTTCGGACGCAGTGACGGGTGGCGCTCTGATCCGTTTCCTCGGTGGCGTCGCTGCGAGCGACCTGGGGGAGCTCCCTGCTGATCGCTCCGGCCCACTCGACTCTGGTGGCGCTCACGCGGTCACCCTTGTTGCGAAGACCAGCCTTGGCGCGTCCTCGGATACGCCGTATGAGGGCACTGTCTGCATCGGTCCTGGCCACTACTTCCTCACTGTGCGGGGCATCCGAGCTGCCGATGGCAGGTACCTGGGTCGCGCCCGCCTTACGCGAGAACCGCCGGGAGCGGTGGTTGATCAACGCGTGAATCCCCAGGTTCCCGTGTCCTGGAGCTTTTTGACGGCTTCTGAAGCTGCTTGTTATCGTCTCTTCGCCACGGCTCCTGCGAGGCTGTACTGGTTGTTCGATTGGTGAACATCTAACCGACTCCTCCATGCGCTGGATCGGCCGCGGTCATGCCATTGAGGTTCCGTCGAGCCGCGAGCGCGATGGTGGCGCGCCGCTTCGCGCCGCTCCACTGGCTCGAGACTCTCCGGCCCTCTCCCCCCAGGTGGTTGTTCGTCGGGAAGGGGCGCTTCCAACAGCGTCCCCCGCTTTCCCGTTGGTCCCGCTCGCCTGCCTTCGCGTTGGATGGCGAGCGTCACGACTCGATTCCGGCGTGCTCCATCACCCGTTGGTCAGCTTTGCCCTCGGCGACTTCGTTCACAAACCAGAACCTCGGGCTCATCCGCCGTTTGGCCTCGATGCCCCACCTGCAAGCTGGGGCTGCTCCTCTTCTTCGCTATCCCGCACGCCGCACCCGACCCGAGAGCCGCGCCCGTACGCCGAACTCCGTATCCGACGGTGAACGTCTCGCTACCTCCGTTGTGCCCGTCGTCGAGGTCGGCGACGTCCATCCAGCCGGCCGAGTTGCCGGGTCGGGACCGTCAGCGTCCCGCTGGTCGCGGAGTCGTCGGCCCCGGCGGTCGCCGTTCCCGTCCCACGTTGCGAAGTCGATGATGAGCCTGTTGCTCCGGCGCGGCTGAGCCACGCGAACCCAAGGGCGACCAGACGCTGTCCCGACTTCCGCGTCGCCGATCGAGATCCCGACCGGCCCGAGGACGGTGGCCGTGGTCGAGTGGTTCAGCATGCCGCCGCCGGCGCAGCAGGTCCTGCCGTCCGCGTCGCGGTCGGTCGTCGGAGGGAAGCGTCACCGTGACGTCACCCGTCCCCGTCGGGGCGACGCCGATGGTCCAGCGCTGGTGTTGCTGCCTTGGGCCTTGTAGGCACCTCAACTCCATTACCTCCTCGCTCACCGCCAGGTCGAAGAGGATCCGGCTCGCGCCGTCGTTCTCGGCGGGCACGTTGCTGAAGGTGGCCGTCACCGGGGTGACCGTCGGGTTCCGCATGCTGCCCCGGGCCGTCGCCGTCCATAGCTCGGCACCGAAGGCGTTTCGACACGTGACCGTGAACGTCTCGTCGCTCTCTTCTCGGACGGTGTCGTAGAGGATCGCGACCGAGATCGAACTGTAGGTCTCGTCGGCTCTGAAGCGGAGCGTGCCGAGAGGGTGTCGATGCGGCGAGCAGCGTCGACGTCATCGCGAGAGAAACGCCGCCAGTTTCGGCGTCGAAGAGCCGGAGAAGCCAGATGAGGTAAAGACGCTCCAGAAAGCGGGCCAGCTGGTACAGACAGAACCGGCAGGATTGAATAGGATACGAACGGGAGGGCAGCCAGACCCGGAACGAGGGGCTCGCGGCTAGAGCACGACCGCTGGGGAGCGGCGTGAGTCGCTCGCGATTCGGTCCAGATATCGCAAGACCGCTTCCCGGTTCCGAGCGCCATGCCTCTTCTTGATGCCGCTCGGAACCGTTTTGAACTCTTGGCACCTCTGCTCGGATTGGACGAGAAGCGCCAGCCGGGTTGCCGAGGCCTGACTCACGGCTCAGGCGCTCTTCGCTGCAGGGACTGCCGGTTAACGTACGGCCACGCCCTTGGCCGCTTGGTCGCAAGACCTCATCGAGCCCCGTCCCGTTTCCCGAAGGGAACCCAGAATCGTGAACGACGAGAGCGATAATCAATACAACGACATGATCGACAGCTTGTACAGCGATTTCGCGGCAGATGTACTGGCCGGCCACGACGGTCTGTACGGCGACGTTGTCGAACACTTCGCCCAGGAGCGCCTTCAGTCGTACTACGTCCAGAACCCACGGGTTGCGTTACCCGCCTGTTGGGCGTTGCAGCAGGCGCGCGCTCTGCTTCACGATCATCCCGAAGCGTCGTTGGTGTTTGCGGTCACTGCCGCGGAGGTCGGTCTGAAGTCTGCCCTCCTGAAACCCATTCTTCATGGCCTGGTCCATAATGAGGCGTTCGCCGCGATCGTCGCGGATCTCATGCCAAGGCAGCGCAATCAACAGTTCCGCGATCTACTCTTCGCGATTCTGCGGAACTACGGTGGTGTCGACCTTGCCGCTTTCGTGCGGCCGGGCGCTTCGATCGCCTTGTGGGAGGAAATGGAGCAGAATCAGTGGCGCCGCAATTGTGTCGTTCATCGTGCGGAGACAGTGGATGTTCACCACGCCCGGCTCGCTGTCGAAGTGGCCGGGACCGTGGTCGAGGAGCTATTCCCGACCGCCATCGCCACCTTGGGGCTGCAGATGAACGGTGACTTGGTTGTCCCCCCGTAGGTTGGCCTGTGTTGGTGTGAGGCCGTCTCCCCTGACCGCGGGCAGCCTCGTGATGCGGCGCTGCGCACTGGGTGCACGAGCTCGACCGCCTCCGGCTACTGGGGTCACCGTTCGTACCCGCCCGTCTCCCTCGGTGTCTTCCTGAGTGTCACCTCTTCCCCGAACCGCGCGCCGACCACCTCGCCGCTCTCGGCGGTTGGCGTCGTCTGGAGCGTCGCGATGTTCCGGGCCCCGGAGGCCCGTGCGGTCTATGCTGTCGCCGCGGCTGTCGCCGCGGACCGTGAACAGGTAGTCCGCGCGTGGACCCGCAACGAAAGAACTCGCATCCTCGCCGCGCTGCCACTGGAGGAGGTCCTTCGGGACGCCGTCCCGGCGCCAGCGTACCAGCGTCTCGCTCCCAAGGCCGCCGCCCTGCGGCTCGAGGGGTGGAGAGACCACGCGATCGCGGTGGAGTTCGGGGTGACCGACAAGACGATCGCGAAGGCGATCCGCTGGCTTCCGGCGTGACTGTCGGCGTGGGTCTCGGCGGCGTGTTCCCCGGGTGCGTTCATTCCTGTTCGCTCGGGGCCGGTTCTCGCGCCAAGCACGCAGCTTCATCGCTTCTCGTTCAGCAACGGCCTGTTCGGGCCAGGCCGGTCCATCTCGCTGGGCGTCCCAACGCCGGTCCGTCGACTTCCCGTTCCGGCGACGCCAGTCGGAGAGAGTTCGCGGCTGGTCACTCGCTCCCTCGAGGTTCCGGTTCGGCGGGCGCGGAGTCTCCCTTGTCTGTTCACCGGTTTCGGTGCCTCCGGCAGGCGTGAGCCACATGGGTCTCGTTCGGCGCATTCCATCGTTGGAGGCCAAACGAGATGCCACAGGATCTTGCTCGATGGATCGCGCCAGTCCTCGCGGCGGTCGGGTCAACGGTGACGGTGCACCCTGCGTTGGCGGAAGACCACGTCCGCACGGCTCGGGTGGTGCAGGACGTTGACGTCCGGGCGCCGTCACCGACAGCCGGGACGCCGTGGGCTCGCCTGATGGCGGCTACTCCGGTCGTTCGCGTGCCGTTGTTCGACGAGTCGCCCGTGCGGCGCCACTTGCACCCCGGGGGGCTTGGGCAGCGGCGGCGAGGCCGGCGCCCACCTCGGAGCCGCGGCTCCATGAACAAGGTCGTCCTTCACGCCCTTGTCGGTGCCGGCGTCGGTGCCGCGGTCGGTTCGTTCGTTGGCTGGGGGATTTGCAGTAACGAGCATAGCGATTGTCCCGTGATGACCCGGCACACCGCCGTAGGCGGCCTCGTGGGCCTTGGCCTGGGCATCGCGAATGGCACTCGGTAGCGCCAATCTGTAATGCCCGCAAGCCCTTGCCTAAACGTGGTTTACGGTCGTGGTGGAGGCGCCGGATACTGCACTCGGGTCCGTGCACGATTTGGAGAGGTTGTACCACGCTGGGCATCGGCGTCGCGGCCGCCATCGGGTCCGCGCCCCCATCACCGGCGCGGTGACCGGTTGCCACCCCGACGGGGACGCCGCGTCCGACACGTGGGCGCGGGGCACAGGGCCAGCTCCTGCAGGTCATCGATGCCGGTCAAGTAGTGGACTTCGAGTGCCAGGGGGAGGTCACCGCCGAGCTCTTCGTGCACCTACCCGCGGTTTCCCTCCGGCAGAATGACGCGCGTCAAGCCGCAGCGGTGGGCGGTCAGCACCTTGTCCCGGACTGCACCGACCGACAGCACGTGGCCGGACAGCGTGATCTCGCCCGTCATGGCCAAGCCGGCGCGGACCGGACGCCCGGTGAACGCCGAGACCATCGCGGTCTCCATCGTGACGCCGGCCGAGGCGCCGGTCTTGGGCACGTCGCTCGACTGCGCGTGCAGATGCACGTCGGTGTCACGCGGGAAGGCGGGATCGACGCCGTAGCGTTCTGCGTGGGCCCGCAGCCACGACAGCGCCACCTGGGCCGATTCCTGCATGACCTCGCCCAACCGGCCCGTCAGGACCAGCGCGCCCGCGCCGGGCATGCGGCTGGCCTCGACGACGAACACGTCGCCGCCGGCGGCCGTCCAGCACAGGCCGACCACGACGCCGGGCCGCCCGGTACGGCCGGCGAGCTTCGCCTCGGGAAGCGCCGGCGCCCCCCAGCATCCCGGTCAGGTTCCGGGACGTGACCTCGACCGGCGCCTCGTCCCCTCGGCCCGCCGTCGCACCGCCTCGCGCAGACCGTGCCCGGCGCGTCCGCCAGTCCCACACCCCCGCTTCCCGCGTGTAATCCCGCACGACGGCGTCGACCGCGTCGTCGGCGACGCGGACCTGGTCGGCGGTCAGCCCGTGGCGCGCGAGCTGGAAGCGTAGCAGGTGCCCGGCCGCGATGTCGCGCTTCTCGGCCTCGGTGTAGCCGGGTACCTCGACCACGGTGTTGTCTTCCCCCAGCACGGCCGGGACTGGACCGAGGCGGTTGGCCGTGGCCACGAACAGCGCCCCGGAGAGGTCGAAGTCCAAGTCGACATGGCGGTCCCGGAACGTTGCGCCCGGCATCGGAGCGAGCACCTCGCGCAGCGCCGCCGCGCCCCCGTCGTCCGGGAGATCCTCCGCGGCAGGACGGAGCCTCCATGGTGAGGAGGCCGCCCGCGTGGCGCTTCGCGGCGAACAGCTCGACGAGGCGGCTCTTGACGCGGTCGAGGCCGGCGTGCGTGCGGTCGAGCGCCTCGCGCAGACGGACGGGGTCGAACCGCGACGGGGCGCGCGTTCGCCACGGCAGCGCCACGGCCATCGCGGCCCGCTCCAGCGCTCGCTCCACCGCCGCCTTCCCGGATCCCGCCGCCGTCCGGAGGGCGAGCCGCACCGTCTCCTGGACTTCGGCCGGCAGCATGCCGCCTTCGAGGGCCGCGAGCCCCCGCTCGACACGGGGCCCGGGCGCGGCGAGCGCACGTACGGCCGCGAACTCCTCCGACAGCGCGTCCTTCCCCGGAGAGGGTGCGGCCTCGGCGGACCCTTCGACCGCGGACGCGGGCGCCGCGGCATCGCGGAGCGCCTCGAGCGCCCCCTCCTCGTCCACCAGGCGGGCACCGGCCGACCGGTCGGGAAAGCCCCACCGGTGCCGCTGCTCCTCGGTCGTGACCACGTAGCCGCCGGCCTGCCGCCCGTGACCCGACCGGCCGACATCCGTGCCGGCGCCCTCGGGCGCCGGGCCGTCCGTCCGGCCGAGGGTCTCCAGCGCCTGCCGGTATTCGTTGAATGCCCTCGGGTAGACGAGCAGTACCTTCCTGGAACCGTCGTGCCCCAGAACCTTCACACGCATCGTGACTTCCTTCGTGACTTTCTTCGCACCTCCCGGACGCGAGCGGTACGGTCGTGCCGCCGGCAACGTCGTGGCGAGTTTGTGGACCGGATGGGGAGGAACCCGACCGTGCGGATCCCAAGCCCCGACGAATTCGATCCCGCGCATCCCCGCGGCCGGCGGCGGCCGCGTGATGTGTTCGCGCTCGGGGGACGGGGCCGGCAGGAGACCGTCGGGCGTGGCCGTCTTCCAGGGTCGACCCCGGCGAGGTCTGCGCCCTGCTCGCCGCGCTCCTCGCCCACGGCTGCAACCTCGGCCTCTACACCATGGAGAAGGTCGCGCCCGACATCGCCTACCGGCGGCTCAAGTACGTCAGTGACTGGCGTCTCGTCGAGGAGAACCAGCGCGCCGCGCTCGCCGCCATCGTCCACGGCATCTCCCGCCTCGACGCCGCCGGCCATTGGGGCGACGGCACGACGTCGGCCAGCGACGGGCAGCGCTTCGCCATGCCCCAGAAGGTGCTGCAGCGGACCTACAGCACCCGCTTCAACGACTTCGCGCTCGAGTTCCATTCCTTCGTCGCCGACAACTACGCCTCGTTCTACAGCCGCCCGATCGAGTGCACCGACCGCGACGTGTCCTTCGTGCTCGACGGCGTCCTCTACCACGAGAGCGACCTCGACCTCGAAGAGCACTACACCGACACCCACGGCTACACCGAGATCAACTTCGCCGCCTTCGGCATGATCGGCATGCGGTTCTGCCCCCGCATCCGCAGCCTGCACCGCCAGCGCATCTACTGCGCCGACCCCGACCGCGACCACGGCGTCCTCGAGCCGGTCCTCCAGCGCGCCGGTGGGCCGTGAACTTCCGCCTCATCGCCGAGCAGTGGGACCGCATCGGCCAGTTCTACGCGGCGTTCCCCGCCGGCCACGCCACCGCATCGGCCGCGCTGCAACGGCTCAACCGCTTCCAGGCCTCGAACCGCTTCTACGCCGCCAACCGGGAGCTCGGCCGGGCGCTGAAGACCGAGTTCGTGCTGCAGTACATGTCCGAGCCGCAGCTGCGGGCGAAGGTACGGCGAGGCCTGCTCAAGGTCGAGCAGCTCCACGCCCTGGCGCGGGCCGTCTACTACGGGCAGCGGGGGCGCATCAGCGCCCGCGAGGTCTACGACCAGGTGAACGCGTGCTCGTGCCTGACGCTGATCCTCGCCTGCATCGTCTACTGGCAGGCCCGGGAGATCTCACGGCTGGCCGCCGCGCCGGACTTCCCGTTCGACCCCGACCTGCTGCGTCACGTCAGCCCGATCGAGTGGAAGAACGTCGTCCTCTACGGCGAGATCAAGATCGACCCCGCCAAGCTCACGAGGCGGCGCCCTTAGCGTGTATCAGAACACGAATGTTGTCGGTACCCTGAAGACGTCGAGCAGCTCGCGCTCGAGTGCGATCGTCCGGATGGTCGGCGCTGGCGCAGCGCAGCGCCAGCAAGGAGGGCCGCTCGGCACACGTGGCGGCGACTGCAGCCCGCGGCCGCACTCGCAGCAAATGCGCTCGCTGTGCTCGCTGACCAGGGCGGCGATCCCCCAGCAGTAGGCGTCGAAGTTGTGCGCCGCGATCGACAGGCGGGACTCCCGCCCGCTCCGGCCACCGCCCCGGGAGATCCTGACGACCCGGACCGGCCGCGCCTGGCCTTCGCACTGCATCGGCAACACCAGGGAGAAGAACGCGCGGATCAGCGGGCACCACCCGGGCGCGCCGTGCATCGTCCACCACTGCAGATCGTAGATTCCGCCCACGCCCTCCCCCGGGCACCGAGCGTCCCCGTCGGTCGCCGGCCACCCGTCCCCGACGTCGCGCCCCTCCATCAAGGCACTGAGGTTCCCGTCGGGGAGGACGTCCTCGATGACGGGCGCGGAGCGGTAGTCGTAGAGCCGATCGGCCTCCGGATCCGGGGCCTCGCGGTCGACGTCGCGCTGCCGGCGCCAGGGCGGCCGCGGCAGGACCTCATCGTCCACCGAGCGGCAGGCCTCGCAGCGCGTCGTGCGCGTCCGCGGGCCAGCCAGGCGCACCGGATCGCCCGGCCCGCCGCACCGATCGCAGATCTCCGCGCTGACGGCGTGTACGGCGGCCGCGACGCCGCGCGCACGCTCGGACCAGCTCGAGCGGATGTCCAGCAGCAGCCGGCCACGCACGTCGACCGCAGCGCCGTGGACGCGCGCCCGCTCCGCAACCGATCCGGACCGGCGCCGGAACCGCGTAGCCGCAATCCGCGCCGATCGCGCGAGGTCGACCCAGCCCGGAGGGATCATCACCAACCCATGCTACCATGGCGTCAATGCAGTACGTGATCGGAGTCGTGGCGCAGAAGGGCGGCACCGGCAAGTCCACGCTGGCCCGTCTCGCGGCTCGCGCCCAGCTCGGCCTCGACGTCCTCATCGCCGACCTCGACACCCAACAAACCACCTGCACCGACTGGGCGGCCGACCGGGCCAAGGCCGGGATCGAGCCGCGCATCGACGCCGAGCCGTTCCCGTACGTCCGGCGCGCGCTCAAGAAGGGCCGCGACCGCGACGCCATCGTCCTCGACGGCCGGCCGCACGCCTCGGACCAGACCACGGAGATCGCCCGGGCGGCCCACGAGATCGTCATCCCGACGGGGCAGACGCTCGACGACCTCCGGCCCGCCGTCGCGCTCGCCCACGACCTGGCCGACGCCGGCATCAAGCCGCGCCTGATCTCCTGCGCCGCCCTGAAGACGACGCGAAGCGTCGCGGAGCTGACAGTAACCAGGACCTACCTCGCAGAGGCCGGCTACACGGTGCTCGACGGCGACATCCCGCTCTCGACGGCCTACGGCATCGCCCACGACGCCGGAAGAGCGCTGAGCGCGACGCCCTACCCGACGCTCAACCAGCGCGCCGAGCTCCTCGCCCGCCCCATCGTCGACCGCGCCCGCGCCGCGGTCGCCCACGAGCGGGCAGCCGCAGCCCGATGAGTGGCGCGCGGAACCGCAAGGGAGCCCCGGCGGCGCGGGGCACGACGGGGCGGCCGATCGCGGCCGACCGCCGGCCAGCTACCGAGAAGACGATGCCGATCCAGGTGTGGGTGCCACCAGCGGTTTTCGAAGCCTTCAGCGAGCGCGCCGGCGCGGACTTCGGCTTCAAGAAGGGGGCCAAGTCGCAGCTCTTCCTCGAAATGTGGCGCCGGTACAATGGTTCCATGGGATGAAAGCAGGGATGACAACTACACCCGCCGCGCCGATGGACCAGTACCTGCTCACACGGCTCGAGTACGACCGAGCCGTCGACGCCGGCGCCTTCCGGCCCGGAGCCCGGCTCGAGCTAATCGAAGGGAAGCTGCACGCGATGACACCGCAGGGGACGGCGCACACGACCGGCTTGCACCTGGTGGCCAACTACCTGCGTGAGGCCTTCGGCCCCGGGCACGTCATCCGGATCCAGAACCCGCTCGCCATCGGCGACTACTCGGAGCCGGAACCCGACATCGCCGTCGTCGCCGGCAACGTCCGCGACTACCGGCACGTCCACCCGACGGCCGCGCACCTCGTCGTCGAGGTGGCGCAGACCTCGCTCGCGGACGACCGGATCGTCAAGCAGGCGCTCTACGCCTCCTGCGGCATCCCGGAGTACTGGATCCTCGCGATCCCCGAGGACCGGCTCGAGGTCTACCGCGAGCCCGAGGGGGACCGCTACCGCTGCGTGAAACACCTAGTCGCCGGTGACCAGGTCGCGCCGCTCGCGCGGCCGGACGCCTTGGTCGCCGTCGAGGACCTGCTGCCGTAGAGATCAGGCCCCTCGAGGGATGCCGTCTCCTGCTTCAGGCGCCGGATCAGCCGTCCCAGCCTTTGGCGTCCGCGTTTCGAGCTGGGTCGTAATCGCGCAAGGCGGACAGCTGCGCGGCCGCGGCCTCGCTCCTCCGCCGCGGCCCTTGGCCGTGATCGCCCCTCCGGCCGTGTGCAGCCCCTGCGTCCCTCCACCGTGCCGGGGAATTCGCCGAGACGGCCCGTGAGAGCCCCGTGAGCGCACGCCGGGTTCCGACGTCCTGACTGCCGGTACTCCGCCGCGTACGGCAGTCTCGTCTTCGGTATCGCGGACCTCGCGGTTGCCGCCGAGGTGGCCGGCTACTACCTGCGCGTGGTCATCGCCCTCGGCGGCCTCGCCTCCGGGCCGGCCTCGTTCAGCCTGCTGGACGACGTGATCGGCCTGACCCTCTTCGGCCTGCTCGGGATCGTGCTGCTCAACCTGTCGGCCTGGATCAACGACAAGGTGGTCTTCCGGCAGTTCGTCATCGAGCGTGAGATCGTCGAGGACCCGCAACGTCGGCGTCGGCGTCATCGAGGGAGGCAACTACGTGGCGATGGGCCTCGTCACGGTCTGGCGCGATGTCGGGCGAGGGCGGCCTGGCATCGGGGCTGGCGTTCTGGATGGGCAGCCTCGTGGCGCTCCTCGTCGCGGGGCTGCTGTACGACCGGATCACGTCGTACGACCTCCACGACCAGATCGAGCGCGGCAACGTCGCGGTGGCGATCGCCTTCGTCGGGGTGCTCGTCGGCTTCGGCACCTTCATCCGGCTGGCCGGCGAAGGGTCTCCGTGTCCCTGAGCGTAAGCCTGACCGAGTTCGGCTACTACACCGTGGTCGGGCGTCCCCGCCGCACCTCGCCCGCGCGCCAAGCGAGCGCGAGGCTCCGCAGGACCCGTCGTGGTCGGCATCGCGTTCGGGCATCGGATGGACCGCCACGCACCGCCGGGTCCTAGGATAGGAGCCCGAGCCAGCGCCCGTCGCCCCCGGTCACGCCAAGTATCGGCGGTAGTTCTCGCGGGCGAGTTGGGTGTCGGCCTCTCGGATGCGCCGGTCCTCGTCCGTCTCGCGGCACCGCGGCGTGGCGCCCTCGTACAGACAGGTCGCCAGCGCCTCAACCTCGGCCGCCGTCGCCGACGGGCCGAGACGGGACCGCGCGTTCTGGCGGAAGACGTCGAGCAACTCGCGCTCAAGAGCAATCGTCCAGATCGTCACCAGGGGACCTCCACGTGCATCGCCCGCTCGCGGTCAAGCCGCCGGGTTCCCACAAACAGCGAGGGCCGGCCCGTTCGGGCGGGCCCTCGGTCTCCGCTCCTCGCTGCCGCGAGATCCGCTAGACCGGGGTCCGCGCCGGGACACTCCGGTCCTGAGCGCAGTGGCAGCCGGTCGAGCTATCCCTGCCAAGGACTTGACCGCCCGCTGTGCGAGGAAACCGCCCATAGTGATCCGGCGCTCCCCGCGGGCCCAGCCAAGCCCCAACCTGGATCCTAGCATCGCAGCGCCGAAGCCTGACAAGCCCGCGGAGCCCCAGCTCCAGCTACTACCGCGCCTCCTGGCCTACGTCGGCGGCGATCCCGAGCGCGTACCGCCCGATCGCGGCATTTTCCAGGAATGCCTCGACCTCAAGTTCGGCGCCAAGGTCATTTTCCCCGTGCCCTACCGCGGCGAGGGCACCGGACGACAGCAGAGCGGCAAGCCGCGCCGAGTCCGGGCGGCCACGGTGCACCACGTGTGCTGGATGCTTTACGGCCGCGCCGCCCCTGTACCCACCGGCACTCTCTGTCCTTTTCGTGCCCCGTAGCTCCACCGCCACGTTCCCGCTGTCGATCGCGATGTCGATCTCATCCGCGCTCATCGTTCGCAGCGCTGCCCAGTGACCTGCGTACTGGATCGCATACAACCGCGGTCTCCCCTTGGGCGACGCGGCGGGCGATCCTGGCGTCCGCGGGCCGCTTCCCGGCGCTCGCGTCACCGCAGTCGCGCCGTAGCCGGTCGCCGGCGTACAGCGCGCTGGGCCACATCGTGTCGAACCCGGCGTCTCGGAGCCCACCGGGTGTCGGTATCGTGTCGTGGTTCCCGAGCACCAGCAGCCTCTTGCCGGGGCAGTTCCGCACCTCCAACACCACCCGCCGGTTGCGCCAGGCATCGGGGTGGGCGACGTCTCCCCGGCAGATGATCGTCTCGTCCGGACGCACGCGCCGGCTCCATTCCCCAGAGGAGGTGGCGGTTCATCGGTCCATCGTGATCGCGCCCTCCGGGCTCGCGCCTGTCTGCCTTTCCGTTCCGTCAGTTCTGCAACTGCTGCAGCAGGTCATCCATCCGTTGCGGCATCCACGCTGTCTGCTCCACGCACACGTCGACCCGGTGGGGCCCGGCCGCCGGGTGCCCGTGGATGTGACCGTGCACGTTCACCGCTCCCGGCGGGACCTCGCCCAACGGTGCGTGCGAGAGCGCGAGCGGGGTCCTGCGGCGTAGACTGCGGCCGCGCACACGGCGTCGAAACCGACGTCGCGAAGCTCCCGGGTGTGATGGGCGTTGTGGTTGCCGAGCACGAGCCATCGCTTCCCCGGGCACCGCCGCAGTCGGTCGATCAGGCTGCTGTTGCGCCAGGCTGCGGTGACGGCTACGTCGCCCAGGCAGATGATCGTGTCCTCGGGTTTGACGACTCGTTCCCACTTGCCGAGCAGGTACGCGTTCATCCGCTTCACGCTCAGGAACGCCCGATTCCACCTCGTACGAGCACTGCTATCCCTCACGTGCAGGTCCGACCAGATCCACGTGTGTTCCGGCGGTGTGTCTATCACCGGTACCGACAGGCGCGCCATCAGCGCCTCGATCAGCGTCTCGCCATCCATGTATCCGGTGGGGTCACTGTGGTGCCCGAACTCTCGTTCCAGTTGTCTTGCCCACGCCGTCCGCAGGGCCTTGGCCTGTTCCAACCGCCTGGCGCGTTCGGTTGCTGACACCTCTCGCGGACCTGCTTCCTCCCCACCGGCACGAGGCGGTCGATTCGTCAGCAGTCTCCGGTCGACTTTCCCGAGCGCGACCTCCTCGTTGCGGAGCTGTTCGTCGACCCCGTCCGCCCGGCTTCGAACCTCCAGCGTGCGGTCTCCTTCTGCGCAGGTCGAGCGAACCTCCGCGCCGCACTCCGGCCGCGACCACCGCACACGAGCCCCGCATGTGACGAGCCCGGATTCACCGGCGCGGCGGTCGCGCCCCAAACGAAACGCTGCGCCCGACGTGTGAGCGCGCGGCGCGGTGCCGGGTCCAGCCGGTCGTGGATACCGGTCGCGTAGTCGACGTCAGCGCCCTGGGAAGCTCGCTTGGGAGCCTCTCGTCGGCCCGGGGCGGTGCCGGGGCGGTGCCGGCGCGGCACGATGACGACCCTGAAGCCGCGACGGTGCGCGGCCGGTACCTTGTCGCGGATCCCCCGCTGGAAAGCGCCCGGCCGGCGGCATCGATCGCGCCTGTCATGGCCAAAGCGCCCCGGACCGGGAATTCGGCGGAGCGTGGCCGCGGCTGTGCCCGGGTACATGGCATCCAGCCCGCTCACCTCTGTGCGCTCGGGAGTTGCGCCCACCCAGGCCGCGATCCAGCGTGCCACTCGGTCCGCCTCGTACTTCACGTGACCGTTCTCAAGGATCACTGCAGTCGTCCGCTCCGGCGGGCCCGCTTGCCTCCGCCGAGTTGTCGAGAGGGGCCAGCTCGTCGAAGCTGGCCGTCGTCTCTGTCCGCGCGAGGAGCGCCTGTCGATGCCGATCGCGCACCAGCTACGGATCGACCCACGGCCCAAGCCACGGGCCGAGGCGATGCCGCCTCAGCGCGTCCTGGGTCGGCCTCGACCCGGCCGTGGATCCGCTCGATGTTGATCGCCGGCGTCTGGTGCCGATGAAGTACGCGCGGATGCGGTAGCCGGTCGTCGTCGCGTGCTCGACCGGTGCCCGCGAGAGCTCATCCGCGCAAGTCGTTTTCATGCCGAAGTCGTCCCGTCTGGCCATCTCGATGTGCTCGGCAATCAGTTCGTCCGCGCGCCTGCGCGCATCGTCGGTGTTCCAGTCGCCGACCCCATCGGCTACTCACTCCGGGTCGAAGAGCCGGTCCGGTAGCGGCTCCCGTCGCAATCGTCGCCAACTGCTCTTGCCGGCGCCGTCGGCGCCCAGGAGGGTCAGCTCAGGCTCCGTAGACCGGTCCCGCCCCTGTGCGTGGCGGCCGATCTGTCCCGCTGGTGGGCTCATCGCACGTCGTTCTAGCGTTGCCACAGGGACAGTAAGGAGACCCTCTCACGCCCGGTTCTGCCGCCGGCGCCCTTCAGGATGAAGACATCCGGCTGCAGGATGTTCTCCCAGGGATCGTGGATGTCGAGGTTGAGTATCCCCGGGACCCGCTTGTTTGCGGCGTATACGAGCAGATCGCCCGGACAGACAACCACGACCAGCAGCACCCGGTAGATCAGGCGGCCCACGACCGCGACCGCCCAGAACACCCCCAGGAAGTACAGGAACGCGCCGGTCACGAGCAGGCTCCTTGCCCAGGCTGCGTCGAACAACCACTTGAAGATCGGTGCGAACGCTGCACACGCCGCATAGGGCACGACCACCAGACTCGCCACCGCCAGTGGCGCCAGGACGACTCCCAGAACTCCCGCGCCGGCGGTTGCGGGAAGCGGCAGCCCCAGGGAGCCGGCGATCGTCGAACCCGCTGCCGGCGAGGTCAGCCCCAGAATCGCGTTGACCGGCACGAGAATGACCGCGGTCATGCTGCACCGCGCCCAGAACAGGCTCAGCGTGCGCCGCCAGTCGACCATCTTGAACCTGCGCTCGACCGACTCCCTCTCCTGTTTCAAGCGCCGGCCGACAGACCTTCCCTCCTCGGACCAGTGGCGCGGAGCCGACGTATCCGGTTCCACCGACGGTTCCGAGCCGCGCTCCCAACCGATCGTCGTCCGTTTCCGGCCCTTCGATCTCTCTGGCGCCCGGTCCTTTTCGGTTGCCGCCAGCGAGCGGTCGTACTTCGTCTTGCTCTCCGCGTCCTTGAACACCGTTTCGCAGGCGTCGGCCAGCTTCCGCCGGGCCTCGGCCGTCAGCCCTCGTTCGCCCTTGGAACTGATGCTCCTGGAGATCTTCCTCGCCTTCTCGCGGAGCTGCTCAAGCGGCGCGTCCCTCTCCAGCTTGAGAAACTCGTAGAGGTCCTTCTTCTTCCGGTACAGGTCCCGGCCCTTCTTCTCGCTCTCGAGGACCAGGAACAGGCTCGGGATCGACTCGATGACGTCGTCGATGCTGGAATCGCCCGCGCCGGTGGAGCCCATTCTGATTCTCCGTTGTGCCTTCCGGCCGGTCGTTCGGGAAGGCTCAGTCGAGCTCGAAGTTGACCGTCACGGTCATGATGACCGGCTGGGGAACACCATTGAGCAGTGTCGGCGTGTAGCGCCATTGCCTGACCGCCTCGATCGCCGCGTCGTCGAGCAACGGAATCGATCGCAGCACTCTCACACCGTCGACCCCGCCGGATGTTCCGATGACCGTCTCGAGAATCACCACCCCCTGAACACGTCTCGCCCGAGCCGCTCGCGGATAGACCGGCGGCACGTGGTGCAGCTTGGTCGGGGCGGTGACATTGCCGCCGACGCGAACCGGCTCCGCCGCGGTCTCCTGCTCCGGCGCCTCCGGCGCTGCGATGTCGAAGATCGCGCGGTCCGGTTCCGAAGCGTCCCCTACGGTGTCCACCGCGACAGGCGCCGCACTCACCGTCGCAACGGTCTGCCCGGCGTCGGCTTCGGGAACTGCGGCCGAAGTTTCGTCGCCGGTAGCCGTCGCCAGGCTGACGCCAGACGGGCCCGTACCCGCCGCCTCGTTCGGCCGCCGCGGTGGCGGCGCCGGATTCGTCGTCGCCTGGGGAGTTGCAATTTCCTCCGCGCTTCTCGGACCGTCGCCGGACTCCTGCGCGGCCGTCCGGCCATCGTCCGAGGAAGCGCCGTCCGGCCAGACGTCCATGCGCTGCCCCAGCCACACGGCGCAGGCCACGATGCCGGCCGCCAGCAGGAGCACTGCGGCCCGTGGGGCGAGCGTTCGGATTCCGCCCCCGCCCACCCGCGGGAGCGTCTGGTCGTATTCCCGCTTGGTCCTGGCATTGCGGAAGACTCCCTGGCACGCCTCGGCGAGCTCCCTCCTCGCCTCCGCCTTGAGGCCCCTTTCGCCCTTCGACCGGATAGAGTTGACGATCTGCCGGGCGCGCTCCTGAAGTGCCTCCGGCCGCGAATCCCTGCTCATCCTGAGAAACTCGTACAGGTCACGCCGGCCAACCAGTTGGAGCCGATCCTGCAGGTCCTCCGTCCTCATCGCCCCCTCTCCATCCCGATCTCCTCACGCGGAGTCCGCCCGGTCGGTCCGCTCAACTCACGGAAACCGACATCGCCAGCGCCTTCTTCTCCGCGATTTCCTCCGTGCTCAGGATCGCTCCGGTCTTGATCTGCGTATCGGCCTGGCCGCCGGTAGTCGGGTCTGTCGCGTGCACCGACAGCAGTCCATCCGCGGAAAGGGAAAACTCCACCTCGACCGGGGATCCCTGCGGCAGCGCCCGGGCGAAGTTCACGATGGCATTGCCGATCTGGGTGGAAGTATCCAACTCTACGGTACGCTCGCGCTCCGTGTTCTCCATGCAGCGCACGTTGACCCCCCGCTGTCCCTCGACTACGGTCCCGAGCGTCGTCGTCGCCTTGGTCGGGACCTTCGAATCCAGGATGATCAGGTTCTCGACGAATTCCCTCATCTTCCCGGTAGCGGCATCGACCTGGTCCGGATCCACCACCACCACGCCGAAGCTCTTGGACGTCACGTTGCGGATCACCTGCTGCGTCATCCTCCGAACCTGACGTGCGTCCATTCCGTGGGCGCGCGCCACGCTCTGCTCCGCCCGCATCCGCACGTGCTCGGGAGTCGCATCGACGGCGACGTCCGCGACATCGGCGCCGGTCTGCTCCGCGATCTTCTTCTCCACCTCGCCGTCCACGAAACACTTGTGGGCGTAGAGCGCCGCGCCTTTCGCCACGGCCAGGTGAGGTTCCACCAGCTGGATCTTGTCGGCCGCGAGCGACGGGAACAGCCCGATGAGCCGCTCCCGCACCTGCGCCATGTACGTCGACCCGCCGACCAGGAGGATCTGGTCGAGCCGTCCCTTGTTGTGCTCGTCCCTCGCCGTCGCCACGACTTCTTCCGTCAGGCCGCAGGTCCGGTTCAGCAGCTCGCTCGTGATTTCGTCGAACGTGTCCCGCGTAAGTTCAATGCGCGACCGCTTGGCTCCGAACCGTACGGGAACCGTCTGGCTCAACTTGGAGCTCAAGGACTTCTTGGCTCCCTCGGCGAGAGCGAGGAGCTCCTGGCGCATCTCCTCGTCGTCCACCAGCAGGTCGTCAGGATCGACGCCGTGCTCTCGGGAGAATTGCTCGGCAAGCCATTGCGCCAAGGCCTGATCCCAATTGTCGCCGCCCAGGTGATCGTCCCCCTTGACGCAAACGACATCTATCGCGTTGTCCTTGACGTCGATGACGGTGACGTCGAACGTTCCGCCGCCGAGATCGTAGACGAGTATGGTCTGGTCCTTCAGGTCACCGCTCGCGGCGTAGTAGTATGCGGCGGCCGTGGGCTCGGGTATCACGTAACGGACGTCGAGCCCCGCCAGGGTCCCGGCCTGCTTCGTCGCCTCCCTGTGAGCCACACCGAAATAGGCGGGGCAGGTGATTACGACGTCCTTTACCGTATCCCCGGTCTGTTCTTCCGCGTCCTTGACGACCTTCCTGAGTATGTAGGACGATACCTCCTGGGGCGTGAGGGGCGTGTCCGCGAACCCCTCGAGTCGGATTTCCTCCCCCATGCTTCGCTTGATCTTCGAGACGACTTTGTCGGGCGAGAGCTTCAGCTCTTCCTTGGCCGTCTTGCCTACGACGATGTTGTCGGAGGTCTCGAAGTAGACCACGGACGGAGTCGTGGCATCTCCTTCGCTATTCAGTATGATCTCCGGCTTTCCCGCGTCGTCCACGCGGGCGATGCACGAGTACGTCGTTCCAAGGTCGATGCCGAAGACTCGGTTTCCTGCCATGGGTCCACTCCAGCAGTCTGAAACGATTGACGGGGCGACGGTGTGCCGCGCCGAATCCTCACGCGGTCGGCGGCTCCGGTTCGAATCTGTAGGTCGACACGCGGGCCTTGACCAGCACTTTCCCGTTGCGCTCGAACCCGGGACGCGTGCAGGACGCGACGGTTCGCGCGCGCGTCCCATCGTCCGTCGGCACCGTCTTGCGCACCGTGTGCCGCGCCGCGTCGAAGGGGTCGGAGACTTCCGCGCGGTACGCGGAGACTCCGTTGTCGCTCAGGACGATCTCGACGTCGTCCTGGAGCCCCTCCAGCAGTTCGCAGAATTGGGCTGGCGAGACCTCGCCGGCCGGTGCATCGCGAACGGCGGTCAAGACCTTGCCGATCTCGGCGTGGTGGCGAACCATGCCGACGATGAAGGGACGCGCCGCCTGTTCGACGAGGTCGGCGCGATGACCGTGCAGCTCCTCGTGCAGGCGGTCGATTACTTGCTGCTTGTGCGCGTCGTACTGCAGCTTGTCCTCGAAGACCGTCAGGATGCGTTCGACGCCGGCCTCGATTCTGGCGCCGACGTCCGTCGCCTCCGCCGCTACAGGATCCGCAGCCGGGGCGTCGGCTTCCGACTCCGCAGCCCCACCGGGGTCCGCGGCGTCTCCTGGCGGCGGCGCGGGGGGTTCATCGACGCTCGTCGAAGGCTGCCCGCCGTCCCGGTCTTCATCGTTCATGTTGAGGTCCCCTCGCCACGACCGGCGGCCGACGAATCGCCCTGGTCGGACGGAATGTCCACGATCCAGTCCTCGGCGCTCGAATCCCCGCGGTGCCAAGCGATTTGGAACCTCGCCCGCGACGGTTCGCTCACGGACGTCGACGTTGGCGCCCCGTCACCATTGCGCCGCAGGACAGCCAAAGATCACGACCGTGGCGATCGCACCCAGCCGGGCGACGACCCTGCCCCGCCAATCGGCGCGGACACATCCCGACGCGACACGCCGTCGGCTGGGAGCGCGGCCGACGCAAGCGCCACCCGCGGGCCCTGCGTCTACTCCACTACCTCGGCCTCGAGGATGACCGCCGCCTCCCTCCCGCCGAACGTGGACGAGAACACCGTCATCCCGACGAACTCGAACTCGGGCGGCACCTCGTTGAGCTCCTCTTGCATGGTGCCCGTCCGGCTCGTGGCCAGCAGGATGTAGCGGAACTGCCGCCCCTCCGGGTCGAGCGTCATGACGACGACCGCTTCCCGGCCGCCGAACGCGGTCTCACCACCCTGCGTGCCGGCGAACCGGTATCCGTCCGCGCCGGCTTCGTTCAACTCGTCCTGCATCGTGCCGGTGCGATTCGTCGCGAGCAGGAGGAACCTCTCCTGCTCCTGCGCCGCCGCCGGCCCTGCCGCCGCCAGGACGACCACCCCCACCATCAGCCACCAGAACCTCTTCATCCCGTCCTCCTGTTCCCTGCCGTGCCACGCGGGCAGCGTCCCGCCGGACTCTCTCCCCAACCGCGGCCCGTGAGCGGCCAGCCTCAGAACCCGAGCCCAAGGCCTGCCACGAGATGGGTGTCGCCGTCGTACTCGAGCGCCGCTCTGGCCATCCAGGCGCCAGTGAGGCGGTAGTCACCGCCGAAGCCGATGCGGCTGCCGACGCCGTTGTCGCCGAGTTCGACCGCGAAGCCAGCGGTACCCGCGGCCACGTTCGTTCTGCGGTAGCCGATCAGCACGTGGCCGATGAGGTCGAACCGGTCGTTGACCCCGTACCGGAAGCCCGGGCCGACGCCCGCGTAGATGCGTGTGGCGCTGAACTCGAAGCCGCGCAAGCCGGGCACGCTGAGAGAGCCGGCGTCGGCACCCACCGAATTCACCGACACCGCACCGACGAAGGTGACGTACTCCCAGGGTGACGGGACGTCGCCGTGGACGGCGAAGCCGAGATTGCTCGACAGCCCTTCGAGGCCGGCGACGTGGTCGTACGAGAAGAGGACCTTGCGCTCCTGCGCCGCCGCCGGCTGAACGAGGCTCGCGGCCAGCACGAGGGCGATCACGGCGAGCTTGTGCATGCCTTCCCTCCCGGGAATGGTGGTCGGGGTCGCGCCCCTTCGGGGCAACGCAGCGCTGGCTGCCTGCCCGGATCCGCCTCCATCTGGTCCTCTACGATCGGCACCGTCGATGCCGCCTCGGCTGCGCGGGGCTGGTCGCCCGTCCCGCATGCCTCCTGCCCGCAACGTGGTCCGCTGAGGGAGTCGCGAGCGGTACGATCCTTACGAAAGGGTGATAGTATCCCCAAGGGGCGGCTGTCCGCAAGCGAAAGTATCGGTATAGCGTTATTCCCTCCAACTGCTTGCTTGCCATGCACTTACGGAAATCCGCCCGGCGTACAATCGTGTCGTGCCATCAACCAGGTGGGGAACCGCCCTCGCGGCCCTTCTTCAGGAACGCGGCTGGACGCAGAAGCAGTTGGCGAGCGCGGCGCAGTTGCGCCCGAACACGTTGACGGCGATCATTCGCCACGGCGGAGAGACCGACACCCGGACGCTACGTCGGCTCGCGCGCGTCCTCGACGTCGATGTCGCCGAGTTGCTCATGACCCCGGAACAGCGGCTGATCCTGCAGACGCACCGCGAGCGCACCATCGAGCGGATCACCGCGTCCGTGCTCGATCAGATCCGGGAAACGGTCCGCGAGCTGGTCCGGAACGAACTGGCCAAGGCCGGCGTGTCGACGGACTTGACGGACACACCCGAGGTGGCTGCGCCTCCACAGACCCTTGAACGATCGCGCACGCCGGAAGAGCCGGCCCGCGCCGATCGAGAACGCACCGACGTCCGCCGAGAACGCTGACCTACCCGCTCCCCTCGTGCGCCGGCGCCGTCAGTGCCAGATCCAGAGCCTCGTCGATCGTCGAAACGTAGTGCACTTCGATCTCGCGTCGGAGGTCGGCGTCGAGGTCCTCGTTGATCCGGCTCTCGTTCTGCTTCGGAAGGATCACCTCCGCCACCCCGACCCGGCGGGCGGCCAGCACCTTCTCCCTGATGCCGCCGACGCCAAGCACGTTCCCGGAGAGCGTGATCTCCCCGCTCATGGCGAGGTCGCCGCGTACAGGGCGGCCGGCCAGCTCGGAGACCAGCGCGGCAGCCATGGTCACGCCCGCCGACGGCCCGTCCTTCGGAACCGCGCCCTCGGGCACGTGCACGTGCACGTCGGTCTTCTTGTGGAACTCCGGGTCGATGCCGTAGCGGGCGGCGTTGGCGCGCACCCACGAGAGCGCCGCGCGTGCCGACTCCTTCATCACGTCTCCGAGGTGTCCGGTCAGGGTCAACGCACCGTCGCCAGGCATCCGGCGCGCTTCCACGAAGAGCACGTCGCCGCCCGCCTGCGTCCGCGACAACCCCATCGCCACGCCGGGGCGTCCCATGCGCTCGGACACGACCGCGTCGACGCGCCGCGGCGCGCCCAGCAGGTCGGCGACGGCCTGCTCCGTGATCTCGGCCGGCGACTTGTCCCCCTCGGCACGCCGGAGCGCCACCTTGCGACACACGCCGCCGATCTGCCGTTCGAGCTCGCGCACCCCCGCCTCGCGCGTGTAGCCGTGAACCAGCGCCTGAAGCGCCTCGTCTGTGAAACGGACCTGCGCTGCCGTCAACCCGTTCTCGGCAAGCTGTCGCCCGACCAGGTACGACCTGGCAATCCGGACCTTCTCCTTCGCGGAGTAACCCGGCAGCTCGATCACCTCGAGGCGATCTCGCAGCGGGGCCGCGATCATGTCCAGCACATTCGCGGTGGCGACGAAGAAGACTTCCGACAGGTCCAATGGCACCTCGACGTAGTGATCGGCAAAGCTGTCGTTCTGCGTCGGGTCGAGAATCTCGAGCAACGCCGACTCCGGGTCGCCGGCGCTGCGCCCGGTCCCATCCACCTTGTCGATCTCATCCAGTACCAGCACGGGGTTCTTCACACCGATGCGGACGAGCTCGCGCACGATCCGGCCCGGCTGTGCTCCCCTCCACGAGCGGTGGAACCCGCGCAACTCCGTCTCGTCGCTCAGGCCGCCGCACGAGATCGAGGCGAGCCTTCGGCCCATCGCGTCGGCGATGCTCCGGGCGAGCGACGTCTTGCCGGTGCCCGGCGGCCCGATGAAGCACAGAATCGATCCCCTGGCGCCACCGCCGAGCCTTCGCGCGGCCAGGTACTCCAGAATGCGACTCTTCGCCGTCGCGAGCCCGCTGTGCCGCTTGTCGAGCAGCTTCCGGGTGCGCCGCAGGTTGATCCGCGTCTCGTCGCGCGCGTTCCACGGCACGCCGGTCAGCCACCGGAGAACATCGAGGTGGTCGCTGTAGTCCGAACCACCGGGAGAACTCGTCAGCAGCAGCTCCAGCTCGCGTTTCCCCTGGCGCCGCGCTTCCGGCGGCAGGTCCCCGAGCTCGACCACCGCCCGGAGCCGCTCGACGTCGGTCAGGCTTTCGCCGTGGTCGGTCGGCGCGCCGAGCAACTCACCAACCATGCTCTCGGTCACCGTGACCTTCGCGGGGGTACGATCGGACGCCGTCTCCAACTGGAGGGTCACCTTCCCGCAGAACGCCGAGACCGCACGGTCGAGGGCGCGCAGGCCCACCTCGTGGGCGTGGTCGCGGACCATCCTCCGCAGCGCCCCGTCTTCGAACTCGATCAGGTCGCTGGTCAGCTCGTGGTCCAGGATTCGTGCCGGTACGAGGATCCGCCGGGCGATCTCCAGCTTGTCGGTCTCCGGGTAGCCGGCGATCTCGATCACCTCCAGCCGGTTGCGTAGCGCCGTCGGGATCCGGCCGAGCACGTTCGCCGTGGCGATGAAGAACACCTCCGACAGATCGAACGGCACGGCCAGGTAGTGGTCGTGAAATGTGGCGTTGCGCGTCGGATCGAGCGCGTCGAGCAACGCCACGCCTGCACCCTCGCCTATCTTGTCGATCTCGTCGAGCACGAACACGGGATTCCTCGCCCCGACGATCTGCAACTGTCGGATGATCCTCCCCGGCTGCGCCCCCGCGAACAGGCTCTGATCGCCGCGCACGTCGGAGGCCTGCTGCATGCCGTTGCACGACGCGTCCGCGAACCGGCGGCCGAGCGCCTTGGCGATGCTCGCCGCCAGCGACGACTTGCCCACGCCGGGCGGCCCGGCGAAGCAGAGGACCGTGCCCTGCGCGTCGCGCTTCCGGCGGCGCACGGCAAGGTACTCGAGGATGCGTTCCTTGGCTTCCCGGAGGCCGAAGTGCCGTGCGTCGAGGACCTTCTGGGCGCGCTTGAGATCGACCGTGTCGGCCTCGCCGCCACGCCATGGCAGGTCGGCCAGACACCGCAGGCGCTCTGTCGTCTTCGCGTCGGGGTTGTCCGCGAGGCGGTCGATCTCGGGCTGCAGCTGCGCCCGCACCTCCCTGGGCATCCCGCACGTGTCGAGCTTGCCGCGGAGTCGGGCAACCGGGTTCTTCAACTGCGCCCGGGCGTCCTCGAGCCTCTGCTGCAGGAACTGGTCGCCTTCCGATCTCAACTCTTCCTTCCGGGCGTCGTCCCCGCGGCTCACCAGCACGCGCTCGTAGCGCTTGATCGTGGCCTGGACGATGCGGGTGTAGATCTTGTCCGGCGTCGTCATGTCGTCCAGTGTCTCGACCACGAACGCGTTCAGCGCGCGGACGCGTGCGCACGGATCGAGCATGTCGAGCCACTCCTGCTGGAGGCGGACCGGCACCTCCACCTCCGGAATCCCCCGAATCAGACTGACCGCGATGAAGTCGGCGGCCACGTCAAGGAATCGCGCAGGCCGCTCCGGCGCTTCGTTCCCGCCGTCCTCCTGGTCTTCCGGTTCGTCCCGGAAGAGGTCGTCGTACCGGACCTGGTCGTATACGTGCCCGACCTGGTCGATCGCTTCCAGCTCGTCCAACAGGTTGCTTCCGGGCACGGCATCGAGCCCCGGAGACTCGTGGACCAGCTTGACGAAGTTCTCCCGGAGCTCCGGGAAGTCGGCGCAGGGGCCGAAGACACTGTACGCGGGATTGCGCCCGGGCCGTTCGCGGACACCCGGTTCGCTGACCCGGGCATACGCCAGCACGGCCAGGTTCGCTTCTCCGAACTCGTACCGCGGGTACACGCGGACCGTGCCCAGCGTGCTGACGCCGGGGGCACCACCGTCCTCGCGCGGCTGGCTGAGCCGGAGACGGAACTTGACGAAGGTCGCGGGCGGCCCGTCTCCCAGCTGCACCGTGGCGCCGCCCTGCTCGACAAGCCCGAGCAGCGGGTCCGTCCGGCTCACCGTCACCGTCATCGCCTGGTCGGGAAACAGCACCGCATCCGGGAGCTCGAGCGTCGGCAGCGTCGACAGGTCCATCGGCTCGTGGCGGAAGTCGCCGAGCGGGTGCATGACGTCGAGTTCGTCGAACTCCAGGTCGGCGAACATCTCGCCGAGCTCTTCGAGCCTCGGCGATGCGGTCCCGGATCCCGCCCAGTGCGCGAGTTGGGTGAAGAAATGCGAATCCCTGATTTCCATTCACTCCTCCGTCCGGTTGAACGGCGGACCGGTCGCGGTCGTACACGCCGCGTCGAACGCGTAAGACCCATGTCGGTCTCACCTCGGCACTCGCGCCGTCTGGCACCGGCTGCCGGCTTGGCGGCGCCGAGACGCAGAACGACCGTGGAGCCGCACGCAACACGAGTTCCAGACGCCTGCGGGCGGCTTTGGTGTACCTTGCACGTCGAGTTGCTTTGTACCATTCATCTGGACCCCGGTACCGGCTGATGCGTCCAGACGGCCGGCGACAGTCATCCCGGCCGGCATCGCGCGCCAGGCCCGACGGCCGACCAGGGCGGTCGGGGCGGCCATCCGAGGGGCGCCGCCGTCAGGCCGAGTTGTCTGTCGCAGGAGCGTTCCCCGCTGCCGCCCGCGCGCCGCGCAGACACGCGGCCGCCGCGTAGGCATCCAGGCACACGGCGACGTGGTGCTCGCCGGGCGCCTCGCCCGCCACCACCACGAAGTAGGGATGGATGCCGGCAGCGCGCAACTCCCGCCCGACCCGCTCGACGACCTTCGCCAGGGGCAGGGCCCTCTCACCGGGGGTGCGTTGCTTATGCTCGTTGTTCATGCTGGTACCTCTTTCTGCTTCCGTGGGTCTGTGACGTGTCCGGTCCCCGCGTGCCCCGGTGAACGGGCCCGCGCGGGCACCGCCGGGGCGACTCGCATGGTTATCACCACGCCGCGCCAGTCGCCGTGCCTCACTTCTGCGTTGGCCCCAACCGGGTCGACGTCGTCGATGCCGACCACCGACGCGGAACCGTTGCGTGTCGCGCGTGCCGGCAGGACGCGCGTGCCTTCGACGACGACCGGTGCCACGACCTGGCGCGTCGGCCCGTCCGGGTTGACTCCGTTCCCTGGCGGCGGAGCGTCCTTCCCGGCGTAGCCGGTGATCCGTAGACCGGGCGAGCAGCCGGACCCGGCTGACTTTGTCGTCGGGAACCGGCCCTGGCCGCGCGCGTTGGCGGGACCGGCGCCCTGCGCCGCAACGGGGACTTGTTCGCCAGAGCGTACGAAATGTGGCCGCGGGGTGTGCCGGGGCTCTTCGTTCGGGCGTCTCTGCTATTCTCTCGTCAGCCGCTCCCCCTCCCGTGGTCCGCGCTCTTCCCGCGCCGATTCCGGAGGCGCGCTGAGACCGAAGGCCACGGGCGGTCGGTTCGCCTCTGCCGACCGGCACCGCGGCAAAGGGAGGCGACTCAGGGTTTGCGTCTCCTGGCAGCCTCCAGCGGCGCGGGCTGCCGACGGATCCAAGCTGTCATTCACCATCGACACTTCGACGGGACGTTGTCACATGGATCTGCCGCTGGTGCGAGTAGTCGGCCCATGGGCACGGCGGGAAGCGGCGCCTTCGCCAGCCTGATTCGCGACAGTGGCGCCGCGCGTGTCGAGCATGTTCATTTTCGGGATCCTCAAGGTCGCTGACTCGAACGCCGGCGCCGACGACATCCTGCCGCGAGAACAGCACTGGCAGGCACCGCTGCATACCCGGAACACCGCTACAATGACCATTGATCACGGCGACCAGTACGGGACTGCCTCGTTCTCGATCCCCTGGTCGCGGGCAACTGCATCCTTTCGGCGTTCCGCTCTCCGTCCGGGCATCCGGCCGGCGCTCCTGCCGACGCACCAACAGCCGTGTTCGCTGCGGGGCCCGCAGATCCGCCATGCGCGAGGAGACGTTCCAAGCCGTCATGAACGAAGAGAAGCACTGGTCGATGGTGCGGGGGCTCAGGAAGACCGGCGACCTGCTCGCACGGTCAGATCTGTGCCACCTGCACGAGGAGCGGGCGGAGGCGGAGGCCTGCGCGCTCGACGAGAGGCTGCAGGGTCAGGACCGGGACGTCGTGCTCGTAGCCCGGTCCGGATCGAACGAGCACGTGTGGGTGGTCCGCCGGTCGCTGTCCGAGATCATCAACGGCCGTCTGCTGCCGAAGGTCTGACGCACGGCCGGTTGACGAACACCGGGGGAGCGTGTCGATGACCAAGCCCTGGCCATCCGGGTCAGGGACGGCGGGTGGTCTCTCCCTGGAGCGGAGGGCGGCCGCCGCGGCCCGAACCCGGCTCGAGGTCGCCACGGTCGACCAGACCGTGGCGCTCGGCGTCATCGTGACCTCGGACGAGGCGGTTGCGCTGGGTCTTGAACTGCTGCGGCTGGCCGGCGGTCCGGGTAGTCCGAGCCGCGGTGCTCGCCCTGCGGGTTCCGGCGTGGGCAACGCCGAGGATCCCACCGGTCCTTCCAGTCGCCTGCGGGCTCCGGCGCGGAGCATCGGCCCGCGCGGCCCCGCGCTCCTCCATGCCCATCGACAGACGGTGCCGGCGCCGAGCCGCCCGAGCGGCGCGGCCATCGCCTGATGCGAGACTCGACCCGGGCGCGAGCCACAGTCCCGCAGCCTCCTACGGGAACCCGCGCTGCGCCCTCGCAGGGGTCGCGAGGATCCTCCCCGCGCCTCGGCCGCGAGGTCTTCGAGGAGCCAATCGAGGCGCAGTGGCGCGAGCCCATCACGTCCACGCCGACGTCCCGGCGCCGCGGCGCCCCGGTGCGCATCCCGTGGAGATGGCCAAGGCGTGCACGGGAGCGACATGCGTGAGCGCGATCGGCGGGTCCGTGGCGGTGACCGCCGAGGTCACCTGGTCCTCGAACCCCAGCGAACTGAGTTCGTCGCGCCACTCCAGCATCGTCGTTTCGAAGAACGAGCAGGCGCCGCCCGGGGCGGGCTCTCACCCGCGCGACGAAGTCCTCGTCCTCGAACGCCTCCCCGGGCGCGACGTCTCCGAGATAGATGATCAGGTCGGTGGGCGCCAGGCTGTCGGTCCACGCCCGCAGCATGCGGTCGGCGAGCACCCCGGGACGCAGGCGGAGACCCGACCAGATCCACGTCTCGCTCGCCGGCGTCTCGACGGTGCGGACAGCGTTCCCCTGCATGAGCCGTGCGAGTTCGAACTCGGCGCCTGTGAAGCCGCCAACCCGCGGCGGGAGTGGGGATCGCGCCAGGAGGTCCTCCCAGAGGGTGGCGATGGCGTCGACTTGGACGGTCATGGTCCGGATCCCTTCTCCACGCGACGCTGGAGGACTGCGAACCGTCGTGCCGTCCACAGCTCCGCTGCGGCCGCCACGAACGCCCGCTTCGGCCGTCAACACTTCAATGGCTGGAGTCTGACCATCGCTGGCGGGTCGCGATTCCGGCCATCGTCGTCGCTTCCTGCGCGACGGCGATGGCCGCAGCCGCGCGCTCGCGGGCCTCGCCTGGATCAGCGATTCTTGCACGGACTGGGTTGAGCATGGTGGAGGCGCCGGGTGCTGCACACGGGTCCATGCACGATATGGAGATGTCGGCGCCTTGGCGACGCTGAACGACCGAGACGCCGTTCTCCGGATAGGCGGTCGGGGTGCGTCAGAGATCCCGCCGGGTTCCGTGCGCCCGACGCTTCCGGCGGCCGGCGCGCCAGCGCCTGCCGGCAGACCCATGCCTCGGTGTAGCCCGCCATCTCGATCACTTCCTGCTCACGCTCCCCCGCACGAAGCCGACGCGGCCCGACAGCTTGCCGTTCGTCGTCGATCCGAAGTCCTCGAAGTCCTCGAAGCGGGCCGCGGCGCCCACTGCCCACGCGCCGTCCGTCCCCGTCACCTCGACGTCCCCGTAGGCCGCGACGTTGTGG
>JAPOYI010000183.1 GCA_026706665.1 Gammaproteobacteria bacterium
GGCGCGCGAGGTGTGCATGAGGATGGCCATCGACACGGTGGACCTTATGTGGACGGCGCCGCAGGTGGGCGTGTACGTGATCGTGGCGGCGGACGGCGGGGGTGCGCGGAGGGGCTGCGGACGGGAAACAGGCGTTCGGGCGGCGGTGGGGAGTTAGTCGGTCCCTGCTGCATGAGTTGTTCGGCGTACAGGTCGCTGAGGCGGTTGGACGGCTCGGGGCGGTTTCTTGACGTGGCCCAAGGCAACTCGTGGATCTTCGCGCGGCGCGTCGGTGCAGTAGGGCAGAAGCGTAAGCCGGAGCGTAACGGGAGTGTCAGGGACTACGTGCGTGGGCCACCATGGGCTCTGCCGTTGCCAGCCAGCCGATCCATGCCACTGTAACGCGGCACGGGTTGATCGACGCCATGCGCGCCCTCCTTGGTGGACTCGAAATCCTACGGCCCTCAAACACGGAACATCTGACAGGCTCAGCGTTAACGCGTGCCGGGTGGCATCGATTCCAAGCTCCGGCATCAGATCCGACATGGTGCCGTTGCGCTGAGTCCGTCTGGGGCGGAACACGGACTCGTCGCCGACGCCGCGGAAACCCGGCCGTGCGGTACGGATGCGATGGGTTGTTGCCTCTTGTGTTCCGGGGATCGTGTTATTGTTTCAGGTCTTTGCCACAGTGCGGAGCAACCGACTTATGAAACACATGCGCAGCTTGGGCTTGGCGATCGCGCTTAGCGTACTGATCCTGGGGCCGTCACGCCCGTTCGGCGTCGCAGTGCCGACCGTAGGAGAGCCGGCGCACGCGTACTTCGGCCTGGACTGTGTGGATGTGAGAAACAACATGGTCTGGGCGTCGGCGGAAGTCGCGTTTTGGACGGTATCGAGTCACCCGAGCGCCCACGTCTTTCGACAGATGGCATTGACCGAGTTGGCCTACTGGACAACGATATACCTCGTGGAGTGCTAACGAAGAAGGTCGCCACCTTGCTCGGGTTCTGGGCCATATCGGGCCAGAACCCGTGGGCCGAAACAACCAGCCCTGCCATCGGAGTCCAGGGCGTCGCTTCCGGGTACTTGCCAACGGTCGCCTACGGCGCTTTGCCGGATGTCGATGACGTTCGCATCTCGCCCGGGGGCGATTTCGTCCTCATGATCCGTCCCGTTGAGGATGCCCGTGCGCTCTTCGTCGCGGATCTCCGCAACAACCGGGGCCGGGTGGTTCTGCGTGTCGACCCGGCAAACGGGTTTCTTCGCGGTTGCGAATGGGCCGACGACCACCGGGTTGTCTGTACGGTCTACCGGTATCCTGAACTAAGCCGCCGAAAGACCGTCCCGCACGAAGGATATTCGAGGTCGATGAGGACTGTCGTTCGCCTCGTGGCAGTCGACCGGGACGGAACCGGTCGGCTCGATCTCGTTACCAAGCCGACCAGAGCGCCGCGCCACGGGGCCCTAGGAGTCGACTGGGCCTACAACGAGAAGGAACACCGCGTGGTCGCATACCTGGGCAACGACGACATCCTGGTGTCGCTGCGACGGGACCACGCGCTCAACGACTCGGTCTATCGGCTGAACGTCCGCACCAACGCGATGGAGCGGGTTCGGTCGCCGGTAGCGGGAATAACGGAGTGGAGCGCGGATGGCGAGGGCGCTGTGCGTCTCGGCATGGGCAGGTACTCGCTGCCGGCCCTCGGCGAAACCGACCGCGCCAATGCGTATGCGACGCCGAAGGCCGTGGTCGTCGAGGCAGGCAGCGAAACGACGATCCCGATTCCCCACCTGGGCGCCCCGGCATTTGTCCCCAGGGTGCTCGGCTACAGCGAGGACAACGACAGGGTCTATCTGGAGGCAATCGCCAACGGTGGCGACCGCATCGGCCTTTGGGAAGTCGATGCCAGAACCTTGGCGATCTCGCGCCCACTGGTCACCCATCCCGAACGCGACGTGGTGGCGACTCCGATCCAGGGCCGACGCTGCGGGCTGGTTGGACTCGGCCATTCGGAACTGGCCCCACAACACTTCACATGGCTTGACGAATCGTTCGGCCTCGCCATGAAGAAAGCCGAGAACCGGATTCCAGGGAACCTGATCGGCGTCGAATCCATGAGCGCAGACTGCGTGAGAGTGGTCGTCGCGGCAACAGGCGACGGGCAGAGCGTCGTGTACCACATCTACGACACCGAGACGGGGACCGCCCGACGGATCGGCAGCCAGTTCCCACGGCTGGACGGACGGGTCGTCTCGCCGCGACCCCTGCGGTATCGCGCCCGGGACGGCACGATGATTGATGCGCAGATCATTCTGCCGGCGGTGCCGAAAGCGGCGCCGCCTCCAGTCGTGGTTTATCCGCGGCACGGTCTGCCCGGCGAAGACGCGTTTTTCGATCCCTGGACGCAGTTCCTTGTCGACCGAGGCTACGCGGTCTTTCGACCTTTGGTTCGTGGTTCGCTCGGGCGGGGGACCCGTCACATGCTTGCCGGGTTCGAGCAACACAGCCGGGTTCTGCAGGACGACGTAGGCGACGGCATCGCCTGGCTTGCGGACCAGGGCATTGCCGATGGGCGTGCCGTTTGCTACATGGGCAAGGGAATGGGCGGGTATCTCGCGCTCGTCGCCGCCGCCGGCGGGGAGTCGTATGCAAGTTGCGCGGCGCATTTCGCCTTCTCGACGCTGGCCAACGACCGACTGAACGCGCATGCGACCCCTTCGTTGCACCGGCACGAGTTCATTTGGGATTGGTGGTCTAGGCGGGAGCCTAGGCTGTTTCGCCGTGGAAACGGGCCTTGGGGCTTCATCGAGACGAACGAGGAGAAACAGCGCTTGGCGTCGATGCGGTCGCCGCTGCACAAGGCGAAGCATCCGGGCCATCCGATTCTCCTCGACACGCCCAACCATCCGCACCGAGTGTATTCCGGGCATTCTCGGCGTTACGCGAGAGCCATGTCCGAGGCTGGACAGCTCTTCCACACGATCCCCGACGGTGGTCCGAGGCAATCTGCGTTCCTTCAGGAACTCGCCTCGTTTCTGGACGACGAACTCCGACGACGGGAGTAGCGTTCTTGAGGTACCCGAAGAACGCTGGTGGCGCGATGCGCTTTCGCGTGTGGATGCCCGCGGGCCTGGCCGTCAGGGGTTCGGCCTTTTGCGCATCGGTGCCGGAGACGCGCGAGACCTCTGGAAGAACTGATCGATCATCGAGGTGTTATGGTCGACAGACGGCTGCGCCAGTCTGTGAGTGCGCAAAGCCAAGGAGGCAGACCAAGGCTGTGCGTACGCACCTAGTTGCTCTGTCGCTGGCCGTCACCGTCGCGATCGGTTCGTGAATCCGCCGTCAATGGGCCGTATGTACCCCCTGCTGCCCGTCGAGCGTCAAAACCTCACTTGCGACTCCGCCGTGATCGAGCTTGCGAAGGCGGACCAGTTCTGCAAGCACATTCACGAGGTGAACGATGTTTCGTGCGGCGAAGTCGTAGCATCAACGGCGGCTGCGGCAATACCAGTCGTCGGCATGGGAGTGGTCGCGGCCAAAGCGGACAGCCTTGCGGCATACGAGGAAGCTCGGGCTGCGATGAAGTCCGCCAGTGTGCGGCGGGCATATCTGACCGTCGCCTACGCCGATCTGGGATGTGGCCGTCCGCCACCTTCCCACTGCCCGCTGTTGTGCGACGTGGCGGTGCCTTGGCAAGCGCTCAAATCCGGATTCTGGTGCCGGTCGAAATGTGTCGGGCTCTCTCGCGGAGAGCGCCGCGTGCATGGGAGCATCCTGAGCGGGGAAGCGGAGGCCAAGTAAAGACCCACGATATGCCTGACGACCACGACATTGCCAATGGCTTCCGACGTCTCAAGGACGAACTGACGGGCCTCAGGAACGAGCTGAAGCGGCACCGGACGGAACTGACTTCGACGGAACTGACTTCGACGGAACTGACTTCGACTGCCGTGCGTGGGACGAACCTAGTTCTGCGCACGATGATTCTCGGTGGTCAGGACCAGGGATCGATGCTGATCGTAGTCGCTCTCTGGGGCGTGAATCTCCGCGACTACACGCTGGACAAGGACGGGACGCTGTACCGGGGCACAGGCGACTCCAAGACGCAGGCGGCCGACTTCAGCTCGGAGCAGACTGGGAGGCGCAAGGTTCTCAGGGCTGTGCGGTTCATAGTCAGGGAGAACACGTCCCGCTGGGAACGGATCCTTGTCTACGTGCGCTTCAGGAAGCTGGTAGGCCTCAACGTGGCCCTTAGGGCCGCAACGATCGGCGTGGCGTTCTAGTCTTAGCCAAGCCCGCAGGTTGCATGCTCGTAGTTGCTGAGCGACAACCATGGGAAGATCGGCGTGGCCGACAACGACCAAGACGTCGTCATTAAAGGCGGTGCGTGCGAGAAGTTCGCCCTCGTCGTTGCGAAAGTGATTCGAAATGCAGGGCCGACAAGCCGTGTCGGGATGGATGTTACGCGACAAGGCCACGAGCTAGACCGCAGACGACGTGTCGCTGCGGTATTTGGAGCGAACGGCATCGGCGTGCAGCAATCCAATCACTGAAGCCGGGGCGGAGGAGCGTGAGGAGCGAGGAGCGAACCGGGAACGTCATGGAACGACGCCGACGGGAAGGTGATCGTTTGTGGGATCGGACCGCGGGAGGACGACTATAACCTACTGAAGTATAAAGGCTTAAGGGAAGCAGTAGCGCTGCCGCGCGTTCAGCAGGACGTACGCCAGCGCACGACGAACCTCCGTCGGCGTCCGCTTCAGCACGTGGTGGAAGCG
>JAPOYI010000186.1 GCA_026706665.1 Gammaproteobacteria bacterium
CCGAAACGTACGCCTCTCGACGTGCGGATCGGGTGCAGTCGACTCTGTTGTCCAAGTCCGAGCAGCTGTGGCGTCACTCGATCACGGACTCAGGCTGGCCGTACTCCCGTAGCTGATTCCGCCTTTCGCCGCCGGGACGCGGTACGCCGCGTCCCGGTTCGCACCCTTCAGCCCCCGCCAATGTACTGGGCTACGACCGAAATCCTGTCGTGCCCCAGCTCACGGGCGATGGTCCTGCGCGCCGCGGTGTCGATCCTCCGCCTCGCACCCGTCAACGTCCGCCGGGGCGGCCCCCCGGCGGCAGGCGCCTTCCACCCGGTGATCTCCTCGTAGCGCGTCAGCGCGTAGTGGTGGCGCAGCCCGTGCATGCGGTACAGGCCCGCCTCCCGCGTCCGGTTCTCGTAGACCTTCAGTTGCTGCTTGTAGTTGCGGTCCGGCGGGATCAGCGCGCCGCCGCCCGCCAGGCCGCGGGCCTCGTCCAGCAGCCGCCGCTGCGATTCGTTGCGCACCGGCACCTCGCGCGGGCGGCCGCCCTTGGTGGTCGAGCCCTTCAGCCGGATGCGGTCGCCCCGGTCGTCCCTCGACGGCGTGAACTTGATCGCCTCCTCGCGGCGCAGCCCGAACTCCGCCTCCATGCGCAGCGCCATCGCGACGTGCGGATCCTTGACGAGCGTCAGCTTCTCCGGGTCCAGCACGACGCTCTTGTCCTCGTTGGTCACGTACTCGCGCTTGGCGATGCCGAGCGCGTCGTTGGACGGCACCACGCCCGGGCGGCCGATCCGCTCCGCCCACCAGCGGATGTGCGCCGTGCGGTTCTTCATCGTGCCGACGGTGCGCCCCTGGCGCTTCCACTCCTTCACCAGCGCCACGGCGTGCTTGCGCCTGAGCCCGGTCGCCTTGAGTCCCCTGAAGCCCAGGTCGTGCAGCGTGTTCGCGATCTGCGCCAAGGCGTAGGAACGCGCCTTGCGCGTGCCGTGCGAAGCGTCGCGGTGTGTCGCCTGCAGGCGCTTCAGGTCGTAGTTCAGCTCGCGCATCGTCCACCTCCGGCGGACGCTATACGCCTGTCGGAGAACCCGGTCTACGACCGCGTGCTTAGCAATCCCCTAAGTGACCGCGCAAAAATAACTTCACATTTGGAGACGGTCCGGACTGCGGGAGGGTTTGATCGTATAGTTCCATTCGGGGAGCAGTTTGTGTTTGCGGCAGCGTAGGCTTTTCATTTCAGCATCGGTGACCCGCTCGCCTTTTTCGTAGTCTTTCGGATGCGGGATTGCCTGGACTTTCAATCCTTGGGCGGTGGTCGTCGTGGCGATGTGGTTGAGCACGGTTTCGTAGCTTTCCAGAGGCACACCGGCCCAGTTTTTGCTGATTTCGCTGAACAGCCGGTGTTCGGAAGGATTCCACTTCGAGGCGCCCGGGGGATAGTGGCAGGCAACCACCGTCAGCCCATGGCGATCGGCGAGTTTGCGTTGCAAGTCGCGTTTCCAGACCCGGGCTCGGGCGCTGTTGCCGCCGCCGCAATCGGCCAGCAGCAACAGCGCTTTGGCGTCGGGGTATTCCCGGCCGCCTTCCAAGACCCACCAGCGTTCGAGCGCGTCGGCGGCAAAGGCCGGCGTTTCGCGGGAGGTGCCGACCACGACGGTGCCTCGATTGTTGTGCACATCGTAGATCCCATAGGGCACGGCCAGGCCGCTGGCATCGCTGCGGAAGTCGTGGTCGTTGACCTGCTTGGGTTGGCGACACCAGACGCTCCCCGGGTTCTTGAAGCGCCCCACCAACTCCTTCTTCTTGCAGTCGATACCGACCACGGGCAAGCCGGCGCGGACGAAGCCCCGCCGCACCCGGCTGATTTTCACGAACTGTCGCTCCCGGCGAGCGCGATAGTCCGGCTTGGGCGTAAAGCCGGAGGCGATGTTCTTGCGCGCGGTCTTGAGCGAAAATCCCATCTCGGCCAACAGCCGCGCCACCGTCCTGGCGCCGACCTCGATGCCGAGACGACCCGGCTCGTCGGCGATCTTCGCGGTTGTCTTGCGCGTCCAACGCAAGCCGCAAATGGGGTCGCCCGCCACCTCTTCCCGCAGCAGCGCCTCGATACGATCAGTTATCCGCGGCGTTTTTTTTCCGCCGACGGCCGCCCGCCGCCGGGCTTGCGCAGCCGCTCGGAGGCGACGTCCCCGGCCAACAGTTGCCGCCGTCCCTTGGCGACCGTATGCGGGTCGATGCCCAACAGGCGGGCGATTCGCGCATCGCCCCCCGCGCCGACCTTGAGCGACTCAAGCCCCGCATAACAGCGCCGCTGACGTTCGTCGAGCAGGCCGAAGAACAAAACGATCGCGGCGTTCAACTCGTGCGCCAATGCCGCCTCCGCCGCCTCCCCGCCGGCCGCCGTCTCCCGGCGCGCCGCCCGTTGACGGCGCTGGTCGCTTGCCCGAGCGGACAGGTACACGAACACCCCGTCGAACTTCTCCCGCTCCAGCAATCCCCGCCGGTGCAGACGCCGCACCGCCTGACGGGTGTCGACATGCAGCGCCGCATCCAGCTCGGTCGCGGCCAATCCCGCCTCGGAACGCTCGACGAAGTGCCGGCAGGTGTTCTGCAAGGTGCCGAAGCGCGAAAACCAGGCCCTGCCGTCGGACCACAGGCCGTCGGCGTCGAAGCGGCACAGCGCGCGCAGGGTGTAATACTTGCCCCGGTGGGAATAGCTGGTCAGATACGCCAGTTCCGAGAGCTTGCGGAACACGGTCATTCTGACCGGCGTTCCCAGCGCCCGCATCAAGTCGTCGAGGGTGCAGACCCGCTCGGTCTCCAGCAGGCGTTTCAGGGCGGCGGCGTCGCAGGTCGGGGTTCTCATAGTGTTACAGTTGCCTTTTCAGCTTATCAGATGATAAATGGAACATTTCCAGGACAACTCGAACAGCGCGAAGACCGCATTCGAAAAATGAGTATTATCAATGGGTGTTGAGGCTATCCGGGTGTGTGAGAATCGGTAGCAGGTAGAACTATTGTGCTACAGTTAACCAAGTATAGGTGAAGTTATTATTGCGCGGTCCCTAAGCGGGAAACCGCACGGAGCGCCGTGCGCCGAAGCGGCGCCGACTGCGCCTCCGGACTTTTTCGGCGGGGAAACGAGGGAAGCTGCCGCGCCCGGCGCCGCGTCTGCGGGCCGGGCCGGCGTGCGAGGTCAGTTTTGCTGGGCGATCCGCCGTCCCTCGACGAGGACGATGCGGACCCGCATTCCTGCGCAAGGCCCTTCGATGCAGTTGCCGTGCCGTCGCTTGCGGCGGCCGCGGCGTGTCTTTCGACAGTGGCCGGCGGCCTCTTGTCCGGCGCCGTCGGCTTCGCGGCCGCGGTGTTTCTCAACCGCCCACGCCAGGGATGCCTCCCCGGCCGCCGCGACCGCCCCGACAGTCTCGGCTTCGATCAAGGACTCTGCTTTGTCCCGTCGTGCCCCGCGAGTCCTCGGATGGTCTCGCAAAGCCGCCGCCCTGCCGCGTTTCGATGCCCGCGCCGCCGGTGCTTACAAGCCGGCTTTCCGGTGCATCCGATTCGCCCCCGCCGCTCGTCGGTTCAAGCGCGTGGCGTATCCGTGCCTCTGTGCCGGTGCATCTCCCCGGCCACTCCAGGATGCGCTAGGAGCCCTCAGCCGGGGAATGTTCCCCGACCGCTGACGCGTAAGGAAGTGCCGGCGTTTCCCCCGTCGCCGGAGGCGTACTTCCATGCAAGCCTGCGCCGTAGAAAGCGAGATGGGATAATACGCGCATTGTTGTTTCGGGATGCTTCGATGCCGACGACGTTTCGCCCCTACCATCCGGACCAGACGCTGCTGCTGCCGCCGAGTTTGCGGGAGTGGCTGCCGGCGGGCCACCTGGCGGACCACGTGAGCGACCTGGTGGACGGGCTGGACGTGTCGGCGTTCTACGCGCCGTACGAGGGTGACGGTCGGCGCAAGTCGCCGTACGAGCCGGCGATGATGTTGAAGATTCTGATCTACGGCTACGCGACGGGGGTGTTCTCGTCGCGCGGGCTGGCGCGGCGACTGGAGGAGGACGTGGCGTTCCGGGTTCTGGCGGCGGAGAACTTTCCGAGCCACCGGACGATCTGCGAGTTTCGGCGGCGGCACCTGGCGGACTTCAAGCGGCTGTTCGCGGAGGTGGTGCGGCTGGCGCGCGAGATGGGGGTGGGGAACTTCGGCAAGCTGTCGATCGACGGGACGAAGGTTCGGGCGAGCGCGAGCAAGCGCAAGGCGATGAGCTACGGTCGGATGGTCGAGGAGGAGCGCCGCCTGGAAGCCGAGATCGGGGCGCGCATGGCGGAGAAGCTGGCGACGGCGGCGGGGCGGGCGCGATACGCGCAGCGCAAGTGGCTGTCGGAGGCGCCCAACGGGTGGATCAAGGAGGCGCTCGGCTTCCGCCGCTTCAGCTTGCGCGGGCTGGACAAGGCGCGGGGCGAGTGGGACCTGGTCTGCCTGGCGCTGAACATCAGGCGGCTGAGGGGACTCCAGGCGGCCTGAGAACAGGCTCCGCGCCCCCATTCGCTATGGTCGAGGACCTTTCCATAACGTCAAGTTATAGCCGCGGGACCGGGCGAATCGACCGTCGTCCCCAAAACCGGGGCGGTCGCCGTCCGCCGACGTTCGTCCGGCGGCGGTCGCGCGGTCAAGCATCATCCTACGGCGCAAGCTTGCATGGAACTCCTAATGGGTGAGTGCTCGCGGGTGGTTCACGTTTCAGGCCG
>JAPOYI010000089.1 GCA_026706665.1 Gammaproteobacteria bacterium
CACGATCCGACCACACCACCCTCCCCACGGCTTGCCCGAACAGTTACTGGCGGACGTAACCGTTCGGCCAAGCCGTGGTAGAACGGTCGGTCGGCATCCTCCCCGCAACGATCAAGCCACATTGCGTCGTTGTCGCCGCTGAGCCACCAATGCAGCGGCCGGACCACCCCCCGGACAGGCCAGCCGAGGGTTCTCGCCAGCCGCGAAACCCCTCTAGACGACTGGCGAACCGACGATATCGTTCCGACACTACGGGTCTCATCTCCGCTCTCTGCCCTCAGTCCCAATGGAGGTGGAAGGGGCGGCTTCGTCGGCTGCTCGGTCAGCGTAGAGGACAAACCCGCAGGAGGTCGAGCCCACGGCTTGACCGAACAGTTACTCCTGGACAGATCCTCTTGTTAATCAACCCGGAGTCTCGACATCCGGAACAGGTGTCGGGGGTAACGCCTGCAGGGCGCGGGGAGAGCGCTGGTTCTGCTCGGAAGCCGAATCGCGGGCGACGGTTTGGCGTGTCGGCTCCGCCTCCGAAAATCTCGAAACGGACGCTCAACCTGCAGGATCGGTGCGTGGTGTGCCCGTCGGCGGAGTCGACCCACGGGACAGGAAGAGTTGAGGCACGACGACCTCCCAGGTCTCGGAGCGTAGTGTCCGTTTACGTTTCTTGTCGTCCTCGTCGTCGGCCCAGCGGGTGAAGATTCCCCGCACCAGCGCCCGATCGACAACCACACCTTGTGGCAGGGTCCAACTCTTCGCCATGCGGCCGACTTGGTGTCCGTCGCGATCAAGAACTTTCCACTGGCTGTCCTCGTACGACAGGGACAGCGCGTCGCCGGGCGCAAGTGCGGCAATGGCGCGGTGCGCGCTGCTTTGCGCTGGTCTCCAACCCGCGAAGGACAGAACGACATCGCTCATGGAGCAATCCACGATCCTGACGTCCAGCCGCCGGTCGGAGATGTCCGGACGTGACGCCACGCGTTCCACCACTGACGGGGCGTTTCTGAGCGGTTGAAGCAATGCCGCGGCGCGTTCTTCACTCTTCGCCGGGAGCGGCTCGTCCCGGGCATCGGAGCGGGCGGAATCTTCAAGCTGCACCAGCGCCAGCGTCTCGCGGGCGCGCGTCATCGACACGTAGTACAGCCGACGGGGGGTGTCTGGATCCTCCGCATCGCTCACAGCCCGCCATCTGCCATCGAGAATGACGACGTGATCGAACTCCAGGCCCTTCCCCCTGTGGGCGCTGGTTAGGAGCAGGCCCTGTTGACGGCGCCGTATTTCCCTGCTCCACTCGCCGAGCCAGTTACGCACGAACGCGATCGGCAACATCGCTGCATGGCCTTCCTCAAGGAGTAGCTCGTCGAGAGCTTGAGCGAGCAGGTCGGTCCATGGATCTCCCATCTCCGAGCGATAGCGTCGGATCTCCTGCGTCTTGAGTGTCATTGAATCGCTGGCCTCCAGAGTGCGGAGAAACCGCTGAGTCTCACGGGCTCGCCAGAACGACGACAGCTCTTCGCGCGCGCTCTGCACTGGTATTCCGTGGACCATGCAAGCGCTTCTTACCGGATCGAGGTCGGCCCAGTTCCTGGCGATGATGGCGCACCTGTTCCATCGCCAGTCCGGATCGAGCTTGGAGAGGCGCTTGAACTCCTCGACGGCGGCCACAGCTTGCGAGAGCTGGCCACCCCTGAGGCACAGGATCTGGACCTTGCCTTGTGCTACCGTGTCGCGGCTGGCCCAGGCACCGCCAGGCGGTTCGGCGCGTCGGCGGGCGTCGATTCGAAGCCTGTGGTCCCGCTTGAGACGCTCCCGCGCGCCTTCGATGCACCGGCTCGCCGCATCGATAATGCAGCGGCTCGAGCGGTAGTTCTCGACGAGATACTCCTCCTTCGCGTGATAGTCGTGGGAGAAGCGGCGGATGAAGCGTACCGATGCCCCTTTCCACGCGTAGATGTTCTGATCGTCGTCGCCCACCGCGAACAGGTTCAGCCTCGCGTCGTCGTCGACGAGGGTCTTTCCGGCAAGCGCGGCGATCAACTCGTATTCGGGCTCGCCGATGTCCTGGTACTCGTCGACCAGAATCCAGTCGAGGCGCCCGAGGATCTGTTCGCGGGTGACGAAGGTGTTCGTCTCGTCGCTGCGCAGGAGCCGGGCGGCGTCGCGAAGTAACCCGTTGAAGGTCTCTTCGCTCGGATTCGCGGCAGCTTGCGCGAAGGAGATTCCGAGGATACGCATCGCGAGCGCATGACAGGTCATCACGTTGACGCCGCGCGCCTCATTGCCTACGAGCTCGTGGAGGCGCCTTCGCGCCTCCACCGCCGCGTGGCGATTGTAAGTGAGGGCCAGGATACTCGCCGGGTTCTCGCGCCGCACGCGGACGAGATAGGCGATGCGGTGCACCAGCACCCGTGTCTTGCCCGATCCTGGTCCGGCGAGAACCAGCAGGTTGGTGCGCTCCCGGTTGTCGGCGACAATTCGCTCCTGGGTCCGGTTGCCGAGCTTTCTGACTATCGTGTCATAGTGTTCGGGAAGGGTGTCGCGCCCGAGCACCGTCTCCTTGTCCTTGAACCACTTGTGGACGAACGCCTCCCTAGGAAGTTCGAAGTAGTCGACCGCAAGGCGTAGCGCCAGCTGGATGTCGCCCACGCCGAGCTTCGCGTACTCGGCGGCGACGTGGATCTGTGCGGTCTGCTCGGAGTAGTGTTCCTGCAACGGCTTGAAATCCGCGACCGTGAAGATCCTTCCGTCTCGTGTGACCTTTAACGTCATCGCCGGACGGAACACGGTCAGGCCACGGTTGAGCGTGATCACTTCCTGCTCGTGCATCCAGAGCAGCGCGCGGTCCACGAGAGGCTGTGTGGTCTGGTTCTTCAACTCGGACTTCAGCACGAGGTCGTCCTTGATCGCCTGCTCGAGCGCTCCGTATGTCGTTTCCACCAGCAGGTCGACCCCGCGAACGCCGTCCGGCACCTTGCCGATCAGATGTTGGAGTAGGAGTGCCGCGCCATCCCGGCGAAGCCGCGCGATGCGATTGATGGAGTCCCAGTTCCGGCGGAGGCGAACCCCGATTGTTTCCATGTCGCGCGCACGGATTTCGATGCTGCGCTTCGCATCGGGCTCGTCGCGGCCGTCGGCAGAGATGCTGCGAAGAAGCCGCACTAGCCGTTCGGGCAGCGGATTCTCGATGTCTTTTTCGCGAAGGCGCTGGGCGAGCCGGCGTAGCTCAAGGCGGGTCCAGGTGTCGATCTCCTGGTCCGGCGCCTCCTCGCGAAGCTCCGTGATGAGAGCCTGCTCCATTTCCCGGGCAAGCGTCAGACGTTTGGACGAAGCGTTCTCGACGCCCGCGTGAATGTAAACGGTAATACGCATGTCGTTCGATGCGACCCCGATCTCCTCAAGCGTGCTGAACACCTTTCGAAGCTGTGGCATCGAGCAGCCGCACTCGCTCATAAGCTCATCGGTGGTAACACCGAAGTCCGGATCCGCACGCGTCAGGGTTTGTACGACACGCAGCATCTGCCCCCGAACGTCGCTTCGAACGTTTCGCCTGCGGCCCTCGCGCTCGATGCGTTCGCGTGCCGCGGTCAGGTGGGGAACGAGCAGCGACGAGGGAAAGACAGACGTGCGGTTCTCCTCGCGCCGCGCAAGCTTTGATTCCTCCAGCCAGGCGATCGCGGTGCGCACTCGGTCGTCATCGGTGGCGCTGTCACGCGTGAATTCACCGTCATCGTCTTCGAGAAGGATCTCTCCCGCCGTCGCGATGACCGAGTCCTCGGTATCGCCGTGGTGACGCCGGCGGCGCCCGTCAAGGCGCCGAATCGCACGCAGCACCGCCTGGATGTCGCGCCGCTCCAGACGCGAACGCGCGGTGAGCGAGAACTGCTGTTCCGCGTCCCCGGGCTCAAAGAGCAGCAGGCAGCGTGCACGTGCACCGTCTCTCCCTGCCCTGCCCGCTTCCTGGAGATAGCTCTCGAGGGACCCCGGAATCTCGGCGTGCACGCCCGCGGCAACATCGGGCTTGTCGATTCCCATGCCGAACGCGTTCGTGGCGACCACCACGTCGATGTCCCCTTTATGGAAGCCGCGCTGAATCTCGCGTTTTCTTTCCGGCGAAAGGCCGGAGTGAAAGTGATGGGCGGAGAGTCCCCTGTCGGCGAGCGCCTGGGCGGTTTCCTCGGTGCTCCTCTTGGTCGTGCAGTAGACGATGGCTCCTCCCGGGCCTCCTCTCCCAAGCGCGTCTTCGAGTGCCCCATGGATGTGTTCGATCCGTTGCGAAGCCGAAGTCGGCATGACCACGAATTTCAGGTTCCGGCGTTCCGTGCCGCCGTCGATGATCTTGAGCCGCGCCTGAAGGGTCTGCTCAAAGTGCTCCTGAATGTCTTTAACGACATCGTGCTTGGCGGTGGCGGTCAGGCATAGTATCGGCGCCGAATCCGCACCATGGTGCTGGGCGATGTAACGCGCGACGTAGCGGTAGTCGGGGCGGAAGTCGTGTCCCCACTTCGAAAGACAGTGTGCCTCGTCGACCACCCAGGCGCCGATCCGGCGGCCGGCGATCGCCTTTCTGAAGGAGCGGTTGCGAAGCTGTTCGGGAGCGACCAGCACGATTCCCGCGTCGCCCAAACGGATGTGGGCGAGCGCTTCGGCCCGTTCCGGCATTGAGATTAGGCCGTTGATGGTCGTGGCACTAGTTATGCCCTGGCGCCGCATGGCCATGACCT
>JAPOYI010000077.1 GCA_026706665.1 Gammaproteobacteria bacterium
AGGCGCTGGAGGCATGCCAAAATAATGACTAGGTATTTATGCGACTGTACACTAGACTACATCGACGCCCAAAGACATAGTGAGACCACCTCAGCGGTTCCCTCCTCGGCTGCGACGGAGTTGCGCGATGCACCTTCAACGATTGAGGGCGAGCAAGTCCTCGTGATTCACGTCTCAAGGGAGCGACATGCTGGGCTAGTCAGACGGGCGAAAGAGAATTTCAGGAAAACGCACGGTCGACTCTTCTGCGAAGCGTGCGGGTTCGACTTCCAATCCAAGTACGGCTCCTTGGGCAAGGACTTCATCGAAGCGCATCACGTGACGCCGCTGACGGAAGGCCCAAGGCACACTGACCCGCAGGATCTGATGATGCTCTGTGCGAACTGTCATCGCATGGTGCATCGCCGGATGAACCAGAAGGGACGAACTTTGACTCGCGATGAGTCGGTGGACATCGCAAACCTGAGACGAGGAACCTAGGACAGCAAGTGGACCTGATGCTGTTCTCCTTGGCGATCTCCCGCTCTGATGACTCGCCGAAACGCCCGAGTCCAGACATCAAAGAGTAGTTAGAGGCAGGACTAAAGCGAATCGAGGTTCCTCGACGTGCGCCAGCGTCCAGCGCCTGCACCGACAGCGGCACCCATGCGCCTTGCCCGTCTTCATCGATTCCGCAGGTTTCGTCCACACTGCGACCTCAAGGTCGAACTGGGTCCCAGGTCACCCGCTGCACTTCGTAGCCCCTGCGTGGTCGGACCGGATGTCTGCCAGAACGGTTGCGCTCCTATCTGTGCATCCCGGTGCTGCGCCCCAGGACATCCACCCCCAGCAACCGCAAATAGTGCAGCAGGTCGATAAACACCCAGTTCTCGGCAAGCTTGTCGCCTTCCCGTCGGTACACGTCCACGACGCGCATCTCGGTGGTGCGCTCGGAAGCCGGCAACCCCATGAATCCGTCCCCCTGGTTCATGCGCATATTGGGCCAGCCGAACCAGCCGCCGTAGCAGCCTTCGGCGTGTTCTAGCACATGGCCGTTGAAGTCGATGTTTCGCAATCCCGCCCGAAAGGGCCCCTGGTGCTGGAGCTGGTAGCGCTCGATCGTATAGGTCGCGCCGATGCCGGTGGGCCCGAACCAGATCATGCCGTCGTGCCAGGTGCTCGCCAGCGAGGAGTTGGACGACTGGAAACCGTCTTTCTCCACCAGGTCGTCGCACATCCGCATGATGAGGTCTAGGGTCTTCCGGGACTCGGCTGGATTCTGGGGGCCGTAAAGCAACCCGTCCTGTGTCCGGGGGCCGGGATTGACGATCTCCGCGCCGGTCTGCATTGGTAACGGTTGCAGTCCCGCCTGCTTCATGACGCTCACGATGTCGCAGAAGAACGCGGACTCGGCGATCCGGCTTGCGTCGACCCGGTGGAACTCGCAATACGGGATCAGAGCGATCTTGCGGGTTGGCCGGATGCCGAGCCAGGCGCGATCGAACAGACCCATGAGCTTTCCCATGCTGGTGACCCAGAGCGTGCCGTCTATCCGGTTCTCGCCTGCCATGAAGATGTCTTGGCGGCGCTGCAGGGCGGCGAACGCCTCGCGCATCGGTCGCCAGACAACCGAACTGACTTCGTCGAGGCCGGGTAGCTCGTTGAACGGATGCACGCCCCGGAAACGATAGTCGTCGCTCACGAAGGGGCCGAGAACGTCGTCGATCCGGTCGTGCGGGGCGGACTCCCACGCCTCCAGATATTTGAGAACCAGGTCCTTGGCGTTCTGCGTGTTGCTCATGCGCCTCGACCGGCCGCGAGTTGCATCATCAGGTCGAGTTCGTTGAACAGCATCCACTCGGCGACGATCCGCCCGTTCACGATCTGTTGCTGAGTGATCCCCCAGATCTGCACGGGAAGCGAGGTCGGCGGACCGTAGAGGCCGGCGCCGGCATGGGTGCCGACGGCGCTCCAGCGTACCGACACGAGGAAGCCTTCCGTCTCATTGCCCATCCAGTAGACCTCGTCCACCTGCAGTTCGAGATCGGGAAACGCGGCAAACAGGGACTCCAGAAGGTCACGGTAAGCGGCGATGCCCTGGAATGCCCTGTCTGTTGGTCCTTGGAAGGCGAAGTCGGGTTGGTAGATGTCCATCAGCGGCGCAAAGTCGCGGCGGTTCCACAACGCATCGAAGTTCGCCCGGGCGAAGCGGTCGACGTCAAACCCCGCGACTGGCTCTGCAATCGACAGCGGTGCGTGCGGCCGTGCGGCTGCACGCTGCTCGTCCCACACCGCGTTCGAGCGAGGCCACCCCGCCGGCGGGTCGGCGGCGAGTTTTCTAGCCATGTCGTCGATATCGAAGCCAAGCTGGTTGAGCATGCTCGACGTGTTGTAGATCACATGCTCGAGGAAGATCTTGTTTTCGAGCGCCACGCAGTTGGCGAACACCAGCACGTCGACCTTTCGTCCCGTAGCCGGGCCGTAGCGGCTCGGCCCGTCGTTGGTACCCCGGATGATCGTTCGGTGGGACGTGTGGAATCCCACCTCGTCGTCTCCCGCCCAGACGATCTCGTCGGCGATCAACTCGATGTCCGAGAAGGCGCCCGTCGTGTGATAGGTGTCGTCGACGATCTTGGCGGAGCCAAGCTGCAGGCCGTAGTCGTCGTAGACCCGCGACGCGTCGTGATAGGTGCCCCGGATGTACTCGACGTCGCGGTCCTCCCAGATGCGGTAGGTGATGCGAACGATGTAGTCGATAATGTTGCGGTAGGTCTCCTCGAAGCCGGCGAGCGCCTGCCGGGGACCAAAGTCCTTCGGTATTCGCGCCTCCTCTGGCGTTCCACGACTGGTGTATCGGGCGAGGGAGATCTCGTAGTCCGTCGGCATGTGGCGGCGCGACAGGGCGACGGCTTGGCGTGATCTGGCGTTGTCAGGTTTAAGCGTCATGGCGTAATGTCTCCTGCTGACTTAGGGGTGTGACAACGGCTCCCCGATTGCGGCCCCGACAGGGATCGACCCTTCTCAAGTGATGTATGGAGGTCCGCCTCGTCATGCACGCCGCGTTTCGCGCGCCTGAAGTCCCGCCGGAGCTGGGCGGTGCGCTTGACTGTTCGCACTAAGGGGAAGCCGCGACGCGGCCATCAGTCGTCGCGGTTGAGTTCGGTGAGCGCTTCGGCCGGCGTGCCGAGTTCGACGACCTCGCCGCGCCGTGCGGCCTCGATGGCTTCAACGGTGGTGGCGTTGGGTACCAACGCCCCGAAGTCCGGCCCGCCGCCCGCCGCCTGTTCGAGTACCATGCGCATGGTCTCGTCGATGGTGAGGCCCTGCTCCGCGAGCTGGCGGGCGGCTTGGTCCCTGACGTCCCGTTCGATTGTGACTTTCATTTCGGCCCCTCGAGAGTTCGCCACAACTGGCAGCGTTCGACTGTATACGCATGTCGAAAGGGGGGCAAACGAAGCGGCGTCGGTGTGTTGACGGAAAGCGGACGGTTGCCGTCGTTGCGTTTCAGGATGGCCGATTGTCACCGTTGTTGTTAACGGCCGCAGCCATCAATGACCACGTCGTGTACCCAAGCTTGGGAAGCGGTGGCGGATCTTGTGGCGTCCAGCGTTTGCCAGGGTTTCCAACTACGTCTCGGCTCCGGGTTGCCGCAAAATGCGATACCCGATGCCCAGACGCGCGCGGTGGGTAGTAATGATCGCGTAGCGCCCCATGCGGACCCCCAGACTTGAGGCGAGTACGTGGCGTGGGGATGGTGCAGGATCATCGTCGGCTTGAACTTGCGGGCGAGTTTGCGCATGCGATGTCGGCGGGTCTCTTTGGGCGTGGGCGCATATAACGACTTTCTGCCTCGGTCGATGAACATGAACAGATCGTGGCAGCCCAAGACAAGAAGACGCTCGGATCCGATGTGAAGCAGATGCGAGCCGAGGTCTGTCACATGGACGAGTGTGTGTTGTTGCGAATCCACCGGATAGGATTTGCCAGTCCAGCGGACGACTGTGCCGGAATTCGTGTCCAGGATCGCGACGAGCTCGGCGTGCGTGCAGGTGGCCGGACATGTCGATCGGCAGCGGTGATTATCTTGCAGCCGCTCCTCCTTGTGCACCTCGATGTTGAGATCAACGCCAATGGTGAGGAACCGCGCTCGCGATCTCACCAATTTCAGAACGTCGCCGGAAACCACCGCCTTGACGGCCGCTTCCGCATGCGGAATGAGCTTCGGGAGGTCGCCGTTCTTGGATTTCCATCCCCTGCCGCCATCGTAGTCGCGGGGCAGTCGCGTGCGGATAAAGCCGCCGGGGGTGACAACCAGGGTCGCCGCGTCGGTAGGCCAACTGGTTGACGCCAATGCATTCAATAGCATTGCGCGGGCTTCCTTGCGGTTGTCCAGTTGCCCTTCGAGATAGGCCCAGCCTCGAACGATTACGCGGACCAACTCCGGCGTTCTATCGGTGTCCATGGGTGTCGATCGGGCTGTAGACGTCTCTTCTTGCCCCTGCCTAACTTGGGGGACGGGTGTTGTATCCCGCGTAGTTTCAGCGCGGGATTCTCGCGTTATTTCTGATGGACCAGTGCGGGATTTCCCACATTGAGCGGCCAGTTACGCCGTGCGGTCAGCGGTAATCTTGGGTGTGGATGATTGAGCGGAAGCCGTTCGATCAGAACGGTGAGTGA
>JAPOYI010000012.1 GCA_026706665.1 Gammaproteobacteria bacterium
GGGGGCGCTTCGTGCGCGCCTTCCGGGAGACGCTGCGCCAGTGCAGGAACCGCCCCGGCTTCCGTGTTGCGCACTACTCGATTCAGGACGACCATGCGCACTTCCTGATCGAGGCGGCGGGGGCGCGTCGGCTGGCGAACGGCATGAAGAGCCTGGCGGCGCGTTTCGCGCGCTGCGTGAACCGCGTCTTCGGCCGCAAGGGGCGCGTTCTGGCGGGCCGCTTCCACCACGTGCTGAAGCGGACGCCGACGGAGGTTCGTCGTGCGCTGGCGTACGTCCTGCTGAACGCGCGGCAGCGCTACCGAGAAACAAAAATCTTGTTGTTTCAGTTAGTTAAGAGTTTATGGTCATTGGTCGATCCCACAAACGATCACCTTCCGGTCCGGGACAAGCCGCATCACCCTCGCGCCCCACCGTTAACAGCTCGGTCCTCTCACGCTAGGGCTCGGTTCGGCGCGCCGCAGAGGTCGTCGTCTAGCGCGCCTCGGGCAGTGAGAGCCTGCATTCCGCGTGCTGTTGTTGCTCCCGCGAATGGCGCACAGTGGGCGCGTCGCTCTCGAGACACTCGATCCTGTCGGACGGAGCCAAGGATGGCGAATCACACGCGAGCAACGGACCTCTGCTACCTGTGCGGAAAGTCAATCGCCGACGGACCATCGACAAGAGACCACGCGGTTCCGCGCGTACTCTCCCGAGGCAAGAAGCCGAAGGTCGCGGGTTTCGACTACGGAGGCAAGCTTCCTACCCATCCCAAGTGCGACAACCGTTTCCTGGACGAACAGTACGTGCTCAAGGCGCTCGATCTGGTCGCCGTGTTCCATGACCCTGGCCCGGTGGTCCACCTGCCCGGGAATACGTCAGTCCGATTCGCCGCCATCAATTCGGAGAAGCTGCCCGGGTTCACGCAGCGAGACCTGCGCTTCTGCGAGATCAACGATGCGAGAGACGATCACACCCGCCGGATCTCGCACATCCGAACGGCCGTTCCGGGGAACCCTCTACGGCGTGCTCTCTTCGTTTCCCTTGCGGTCCTAGGAAAGAGCGCGGCAGTCCTTCTTCTCGCCCGACACCACCTCCGTGCTGTCCCCGAAGAGTGGAATGCCGTCGCGCTACCCTATGCGGCCGATGCACCACCGTTGATTTCTCCCACATCTTTGGTAACCAGCGCCCGTTCGCCCCCGGGGTCAAAGTCAGCTTGGCAGATTTGACCCGGCTCCGGCTATTGCGCTGTACGTCACGGACAAGATGATGGTCTTCTTCGTCATCAGGGACACCCGCACGCAGAGTGCGATCGAGTCTGCCTTCATCCGCACGTTTGCCGACACCGACAGTTTTCGCGGCAACAGTCTGATGCAGCTCATGGACCACCACTGGCGGCCTGTCCGTGCAGAGGTCGCGCACACGCGTCTTCCTGGCGCCCGCCCCTGATTGCCAATCACGTAATGCCCGCACCCGTTTTTCGAGCCCTCGGCGTGCGCCAGCGCTAACGTCGAAACCAACGCTGTGCGCCCTTGCTGTTGACAGCACGCGTAGCGCGTCTTAACGTCAGCCGTCCCGCGCGATTGGTCGCGCTCTCGGTTTATGGACACATGACCGAACAGAAAAGCGTCCTCGCCGCCGTCCGGCGGTCCACGGCCGCGGCGGCGTTGTTCGCCGTGACGATGTTGGCCAGTTCCGTCGCAACCAGCGCGAGCGCTGACGGAACCGGTGCTGTTGTTGACTTGGAACGCGCGCCATTGAGCCTTGGGACTGCGGCCCGCCTGGCGTCGAGCACGAGCTACCCGGAGTTCGCCAACTTGGCTGTGCGCAGCGAGGACGTGTTGGTCAGCGCCGGGCTGGCGGATCAATCGACCGACGGCTGGTGCGCCAACTACATCTGCTGGTATGACCCGGAATGTGGTCAAGGCTGCGTCTGCCTCAAGTTCGATTGGTGGTGGGGCTTCTGCTGGCGCCATGGACCCTGACTTCCGTCCCGACGTGAGCGAGTTCCTCCGCGACAACCGGTAGCACAGAGTGTTCGTGGTGCAACCGCCTTGTCGCGAGTGTCCGTTGCGACGCCGAGCATCGCCGCCCCCAGTTCCGCTGTGGGTCGCCCTGATCGCTGCCCAGTTCCACTGTGGTCCGCTCTGATCGCCGGCTAGTTCTGCTGTGGGCCGCTCTGATCGCCGGCCAGTTCTGCCACGGGCAGACGTCGGCCGCTGCCCTCGTCGAGCGCCAAGCACAGACGTCGGAGGACACGCTTCAAGACTCCGTAGGCTATGTCGAAGAAGTGGTCGTTACGGCGGAACGTCTGGAAAAAGGTGCCATGCCCACGCAAACGGTCATTGTCCAAACGTACAACGCACTCCAGCGCGGAAAGCGTCTCTATAGCCTCAGGCGATACAAGGAGGCTCTGCCACACCTCCTCGTTGGCGCGAAGCGGGGCTTCAAGTGGGGCCAAGCCATGGCGGCCGACATCTACCTGCATGGCCGGGGCGGCGTCCAGCGGGACATCGAGGCGGGCATGGGATGGTTGGGCGTCGCCGCACGACCGCAGACGGCACCGGCCATACAGAGCTATTTCCGCCAGGCGATGGCCGAAATGCCGGGACACGCTCGCCGGCATATCGAGAACGTGGTGGAGCGATACCGCGAGCAATGGAGCTCCCGCCATTGGCGCGTGACCTGCCGACGCTCGGGCGCCGGCTCACCATTGGGTTTGGGTCTGATGAGCCTGCGCCTGAACAAACGCATGACATGCACTTTCGTCGATGAAGTGCCGGTCTGCCGGGAACCCCTGTACAGCGTTGGCGACGTGCTCGCCCCGGACAGACCACCACCTTTCCAGTGGGTGTGCCCCCCGGTCACCGGATAGGGTTCGACTGCCCCAACGTCTCTGATCTCTGGAGATCAACCAATGAACGGATCGATTGGCAGAAGCATGTGGTGGACGAGGACCGCATCGGTCGCAGGTTTGGTAGCATGCATGAACACGCCGATGCTGACGGGTTGCGCCAAGCCTACGGCGGTCCAGCCCGCCGACGCCACCGCCTTGGTGGCCGAGTTGAAGCGTATCCGACCGGACGCGGACCTAGGGGTTCCCCATGGGACGCCGGTGCCGGGGGTGCTTGGTCTCGACGTTGGCGGCGGGAACGTCGTCTATGGCACCGCCGACGGTAGCCACCTCTTCGCGGGCGATCTGTACGCGATCGAGTCCAATCTCGTGAACCTAACCGAGAAGCGCCGTGAAGGCCGGCGAGCGGCGCTGCTAGCGGATGTCGACACGGCAGGCATGATCGTTTTTCGTGCCGCGACCGGTCGGGCCGTGCTCAACGTTTTCACGGACATTGACTGCACGCACTGCCGAAGGCTGCACAGCGACATCTCAACGCTGAATGAGGACGGCATCGAGGTTCGGTACCTGGCCTACCCTCGGGGCGGGCTCGAGTCGTCCTCGTACTCGCGCATGGTGTCCGCGTGGTGCGCCGATGACCGCCTCGACGCGCTGACGGCCCTCAAGCAGGGCCGGGAGGTCCCAAACCGGACATGCGCCAATCCCGTCGCTGATCATTACCAGCTAGCCAAGGAAATGGGACTTCCAGGGACCCCCGGGCTCATCACAGCCGATGGGCGACTGTTGCGTGGGTACGCTTCGGCGGCGGAGTTGGCGGGGTCATTGGGCCTCCGTGATTAGCGCCCTTTTTGGGCTCCGCCTCAGCGGCAGCTCAAGGTCGAGTCCGCAGGGCTGACAGGCACGCACGACAACCGAATCGACGGTGCGGATGCCGACGATGGCCAGCTCTGCCCTAGGCCAGACCGACTTGCCAGTCGAAAGACGACCTGTCGTGCATGCGCCACAATCAGGATGCGGCGCCGCATTGATCAAATGACTAGCTAGTCAGTCATGTCGTGCATGCACGACAGCCCCCAGCGCCCGGCAACCTCCCTTGCAGTTGTCCGTCTGGACAGAGCCGGCCACTGGACATTGGACGGGGCCTCCGCTGTCGTGCCTACAGGGCTTCGTGGTTCACCGCAGCACGACGGGAGCGGCGGACCGGAATCGTCGTGCGTGATCTCTTCGAAGCGTTGCACCGCCGGGCCGCTCAACCGTCCGACGAACAGTCCGACAAGGCGAAGCCGCACCACGCCTGCATCACGGGGCGCCGCTTCTCCAGCAGGTCGTCGCGGGCGTAGGTCGTCCTCGAGCCCTCGACGTGGGCCAGCGCGAACTCCGACAGCAGCTCGTCCACCCCCTCGTGGCGCGCCCAGTCCTTGAAGCTCGAACGGAAGCCATGCGGCGTGGCGCCCACGTCCGCGCGCGCCAGCGCCTTCGCCACGGTCGACTTACCAAGCTCGCCGCCGCCGGTGCCGGGGAACACAAGGCCACCTCCTTCCGTCAGCCGCCGCACTTCGTCGAGAACCGCGAGCGCCCCCGTCGACAGCGGCACCCGGTGCGCGCGGCCGCGCTTCATGTGCGCCGCCGGAACGGTCC
>JAPOYI010000125.1 GCA_026706665.1 Gammaproteobacteria bacterium
AGGCGCTGGAGGCATGCCAAAATAATGACTAGGTATTTATGCGACTGTACACTAGCAACTCGCTGGCTCGACATCTTCTGTTCTCGCGAAGGGGACATCAGGCCTTGGGGAACAACACGCATGCCGGTCGTTCGCCTTGACGTGCGCGACCCGTGGCGTCTGGGATCCGTCGTGACGTCGCTGGCAGGAAGGGCCCCAGCGCCTCGGCGATGCTCTCCAGAACTGTCAGGAGATCGTCCAGCACTTCCTGCAGGCCGGCCTCATCACCGTTTCGCGCGAGTTTCCAAGGTTCACGGCGACTGACGTATGCGTTGGCGGCGTCCACCAACTGCCAGATCGTGCGCAGACCTTGATGAAGCTGAAAGTGCTCCACCGCCGCCTCGATGGCGCTCGGTAGGCGGTCTATCAGTTCGCCGAGTTCGGGATCGCGCGCACGACCGGGAAGTTCCATGCCTGGTCGGATCAGCCCCAGGGTACGAGACAGCAGGTTGCCCAGACCGTCCGCAAGTTCCGTCCGGTAGACCTCCGCCAGGCGCGCATAGCTGAAGTCGCCGTCTTCGGTCGTGCGCACATGGCGCAGCAGGTAGTAGCGCACGGATCCCTGCCGCCGGTAGTGCCGCGCCATCGCGTCGGCGATCACCAGCTCCTGGGCGAAACCCAGGTGCGGCGCCGCGTTGACGTAGGGAATGGATGTCGAGATGTAGAGGGTCTGGTTTTTCATCGCGTGGGTCTCGTTGGGGCACAAAAAAGCCCGGGCCGTCGCAAGGACGGCCCGGGCTCTGTGTCTATGTGCGACTTAAGTCGACTCGGACTCAAGTGTCAGGGCAGGGGCGCACCTTGCGCGGATTGGCGCAAGGCATGCACATGGTGATTGCGGGGTGGGACCCGGTTTCGCAATTGGGGTTCATGGATTCACTCTACCATACGATGGATCGTGCGCGCCCTTGAGCTACCCCGTACTGAAGCGTCTTATCATTTATAAACAATAATATATAGTTCTCAAAAATCAAAAAGATGTATTATTTCCTCTCTTATGAGGAAGAGAAGCATATCTCCCCGCGCGGCTTCCGCTCTCCGCAACCTTGGACATGGGATTCAACTGGCCCGCCGTCGGCGGCGCGTCCGGCAACGGGACCTGGCCGCGCGCATGGGCGTGTCCGTGTCGACGCTGCGAGCCCTGGAGGCGGGCGAACCGGGTGTTTCGATGGGGAGTCTGGCCATGGCATTGCTCTCCTTAGGCGTACTGTCCCGGCTTGACGACCTCGGCGATGTGGGTCAGGACGACATCGCGTTGCTCATGGACATCGACGCCCTCCCGCAACGCGTCAGGTTGCAGAAGTCCCGCGCAGTGGCGGAAGAGGGCGGCGAGTTGCCGGCGCCGTCCGAACCCAAGGGCATCCTGCTGTGAACGGCGAATACGTTGTCGCCATTGGCGAGCAGCTTCGCTGCGTAGGCACGGTGCGGTTCGGCGGGTTGCGGCAGAAGCAGATCTCCTCTTTCCGCTACGCCGATGACTGGATCGGCAGTCCTTCGGCATTCGCCCTGGCGCCGTCTTTGCCGCTCAGCGACCAATGGTTCCACTTCTCAGGGCTCCCCGACGATGCGAGTACGAGTATTCCGGGCCTCTTCTCGGACTGCGCTCCGGACGCCTGGGGACGGTCGATCATCACGCGCGCGTCGGGACTTCCGCAGCACGAGATGGGCTACGTGCTGGCAGTCGATGACCGAACACGCCAGGGCGCAATGCGGTTTCTCGACGACGAAGGCAATGCGCTGGCCAACGACGTACCGCCAACCCCCCGAACCCTTGAATTGCCCCGTCTGCAACGGCTTTGCCAGGACATCGAGTCGGGAATCGGCGATCTTGGAGCCCACGCGCGCGAACTCCGCGGCGCTACCGCCAGCCTCGGCGGCGCCCGCCCCAAGTCCGTCGTCGTGGACGAGAAAGGCACTCTCCATGTCGCGAAGTTCACGATGCTCGGCGACACCATGCCCGTGGAGCGCGTGGAAGTGGCCACGCTCTCGCTCGCGCGCGACATTGGAATCCGCGCGGCGAAAGCGACGCTGGCCATGCCCGATGGGGCGTTGCCCGTGGCGCTCGTCGAGCGCTTTGATCGCGAACCGGGCGAACCCGGACGGCGGCACTACATGTCCGCGCAGACCCTGCTCGAGGCGCGCAGAGGCGAAGCGCGCTTCTACACCGACATCGCGGACGGGCTCCGCGCCGCGTGCCGCACCGACACGGATGCCTTGACGGAGATGGCGGAACTGCACCGCCGCATCCTGTTCACCATTCTCGTCTCGAACAACGACGACCATCTCAAGAACCACGGTCTCCTGTACGCAGGCGGGGGAAGCTGGGTGCTCGCGCCGGCATTCGACATCAATCCGCAACCGTTCCGCCACCGGGAGCTCAAGACCGGCATCAGCGAACTCAGCGGTTTCCATGCGTCCGTCGAGGCCTGGGTGGAGGCGGCCCCATTCTTCGAGCAGACCGAGGACGGCGCCCGCCGCTTGGCCGCGTCCATGGCTGAAATCATCTCCGCGCGCTGGCGCGGTTCCCTACTGGCCAACGGTGTGACCGAAAATCAATGCGACGAGTACGCCCCGGCCTTCGAGCATGAAGAGAGCCGAGTTGCGTTGGGCATGGGGTCGACATCCGTGCCGCTGGCGGATCGTGATGCCGACAGGAAGAAGCCCTCGAGTTGAGGGTCGTAGCTGCTTTCAGCCTGTTGGGTTTCGCTCCCGGGACCGATGCGGGGCTACCAGAGCGAAGACCCAACCCCGCCGATGCCCAGTCTTTCCCGGAATCGAGCGCCGTCGTGCCGCCCGAGTTCAAACGTCTCGACAACCCTGTCGGGAGAGGAGAAATCCCAGGTCGACACCGGCACAGGTTCCGACGGGCAGGCGTAAACCTCTCGCCCGCCAGCAGGCAGATGCCGCTCCGGTCTCGACAACAACACCAGGGGCCTTTGGCAGTCGGCGACGGCGCCCAGGGGCACGTAGTCGATCAACGCGCCATCGAGTGCGGCACGCCCGTTGCGGCGGGTGATGGGAAACATCGGCGGAGCGGAGGAGGACTGCAGGACCGCATGGACCAACGCTTCCGGCGTATCGCATTCCCGCGCCCTGACGATGCTCGAACGGAAGCCCAGGTGCCGGACCCAGTTTGAAATCGTACGCCCCGTCAGGCGCTTCTCCATCTCTTCCGCCGCGACCGCCAGCAGTGCTCCGAGACGCGCGCCGAGCGCACGCGGCGGGTGCGAAATGACGATGCGGAAGTCCGGCCCGGCCTGTAGTACCCCCAATGCCCGGGCGGACACCGAGTGCAGGAACGACTCGCGCGAGATTCCCGGGTGCGGGAATACCGGGTGGCGACGGAGGAGGTTGCGAAGGTGGACGTTGCGTTCGTTACTCGAAGCGAGTTCAAGAAACTTCGCGAAGAACCGTGACCACCCGCCGGCGAAGAGGACCGCGGCGATGGCGGCGCCGCCGCTCACGGCACTAACGGCGGTCGGACTCGGCAAAGCGGACCGTACGGCCTCCCAGAATCCCGCCTGCCAGAAGCACTTGGCACCGCCGGAAAAGACGACCGCATCGATATCGGGTTGTTCAGTCATCCCGATCGGATAGGTTGAGCGGCCCTACGTTTCCGCCGCGGCGGGCGCAAGGTCTTCGGGATTGCCAAGGCGTGCTTCCATCGCTGCCAGGCGCTCCTTAATCTCGGCCTGTCCGTCCTCAAGACCCTCGATCTTCCCGTCCAGCCACGCAGCTTGGGCCAGCACGGCAACGCCGACGGCCATGATCGTGATCGGCTTGTTACGGGGAGTTGAGCGTCGGACACCCATGAACCGCATCCTATCAAGATCGGCTTGATCCGGCGGACCCCGCGGGCGAGCGCTACAGGGAGGCCAAGCGCTCGAACGTGTCGGGATACTTCTGCGCCATGAGGATCAGGGCTGCGGCCGAATCTGGTGGAGACGATCTGCCCTGCTCCCAGCGTTCCACGGTCCGGACGGGGACGCGGATCATGTGCGCGAACACCGCCCTGGAGACGTCGAGCCGGTTCCGGAAATCGCGGATGGCGTCCGACGTGAGCTTGGGAAGTGGCCTGGGTTCGACGCGCACGGTGCGGAGTGTGACCTTGCCGGTGTGGTGCTCGCCAATCTCGCGGAGACCGTCGAGAACCTCGGTTGCGATGTCGCGTTCAGTCATTGTTGATTGCCTCCACGGCCTTGCGCCACGCATCGCGCTCGGAGGTCGTCAGATCGTCCTTGACGACCTTGGCGTACACGGTGTGGCAGATCCCGCGACTAGGCTGAACTTCCAGAGCCGATCCGATCTAACCTATTGATTTTTGGAGAGATCACGGATTTCTACCGGGTCGTTACTGGGTACACTATTGTAGACGCACGCCGAGCAGCCGGAAGGCTTCGCGCTGCAGTTCGGTGGG
>JAPOYI010000042.1 GCA_026706665.1 Gammaproteobacteria bacterium
GATTCCGACTCCGCCTACCTCTCCGTTCAGGCTCATTTCGGTATTGGATTAGACTGCAGCCGTCACCACTGATTTCGGTGACTCGTTTCGGTGACTCGCGAACACTGTCCGACACGCCGGGCGGCGGCACGGCGCGCAGGGCCGCAACCGGTCACCCGTGCGCAACAAGATGCCAGCTTTTTTTGCCCCTCCGGATCAGGTGGAAACGGCCGTACCGCGCGTTCGCTCGCGACAGTTCGCCCTCGGGATCTTCCATCAGTTGGCCATTCACGCGTACGGCCTTGCTCTGCACCAACCTGCGTGCAGCGGTCCGCGACCGGGCCAGCGGCGTCTGCGCCATGACCGCAACCAGTCCCGCATCGGCCCCGATGGTCGTGGAGTCGATCCCGTCGAGAGCGAGTTGATCGAAATCCACCTCCGTCAAGGCCTCGACGGAACCGCTGAACAGCGCGTCGGTGATCCTTCTCGCGGAAAGAAGCCCTTCCTCGCCATGCACCAGCCGCGTGACTTCGGAAGCCAGAAGGCGCTGCGCCTCACGCGACCCCGGATCCTTGGCGACCGCTTTCCGGGCCGCTTCGATCTCTTCCATTGCGAGGAAGGTGAGTTTGCCCAAAAGGGAGATCACGTCCCGGTCCGCCGTGTTGATCAGGAACTGGTAGAAGGCGTACGGCGATGTCTTCGTTCCGTCAAGCCACACGGCTCCGTCCTGGGTCTTGCCGAATTTTGTCCCGTCGGCCTTTGTCGCGAGGGGGGTGGTCGCCGCAAAGACCTTCCTGCCCAGGGTGCGCCGAACCAGGTCGACGCCGCTGACGATATTTCCCCACTGGTCGCTGCCGCCGATCTGAAGCGTACAGCCATGCTGTTCTGCAAGCTGCTTGAAATCCATGGCCTGCAGGATGGTGTAACTGAACTCGGCATACGAAATGCCGCTCCCCTTGCCTTCCAGTCTCGACCTGACCCATTCGCGCTGGGTCATCGCGTTGACCGAGAAGTGCTTGCCGATGTCCCGGAGGAAGGAGATCACGTCGAGGCGCGCCGTCCAATCGAGGTTGTCGACGACGACCGCTCCCGCATCCCCGCCGAAATCAAGGAACCGCGCAGCCTGCGCGCGGACGCTTTCCGACCATTCCGCGACGACCTCTCGAAGATTGAGGTCGCGTTCCTCGTTCTTGTCACTTGGATCTCCGATCAGGCCAGTGGCACCACCGACGAGCAGAATGGGTCGATGCCCCGCCTCCTGAAGGCGCCTCAGGGTCAGTAGCGGCACCAGGTTTCCTATCTGGAGACTGTCCGCCGTGGGGTCGAAGCCGGAATAGACGACGCGGGAAGATGAAGCGAGATGCGCCTCGAGGCCCGCCTGATCCGAGACCTGTGCAATCAATCCTCTTTCATGCAGATCGGCCAGGATCGAACCCTGCCCGGGTTTATCCGAGCTTCCAAAACCAGACAAAATCCTTATACTCCAAAGCTTGCCACAGACGTGAGTTCCAAGGTCTGCCCTCCGGCAGGAATCGAACAAGAGTATAAAGCTTGACCAGGGGAAAAGTTCCGGTATCCCACCTCTATGTCTGTGCCGCCCTGGCCGTGACACTTGTTCTTATCTCCTCTTTTGACCGGGACGTTTCGGAGGCCATTACCACCTTCGAGCCGGACCCCCGCTACGCCGAGGTCGAGTTTGAAGAACTCAAGGCTTCCGAGGAACAACCTGCGGAACCCGAACCAGCAACGACCGAGGAGGTCATCACCATCGCGCCCGGCGCAAGCCTTTCGACAATATTCGAAAAGAAGGGCCTCCCGCCCGGAGAACTGCAACGGATACTGGCCAGTGATCCGCTGGCAGAAAGGCTCCACAGGGTCTATCCCGGCCACAAGCTCACGTTTCTTATGGATGAGGACGGCCTGCTTCTCCGCTTTGTTCATTCTCCCGGGCCCCTCGAACGGCTCGTGTTCGAACGTGACGGCGATGCGTACAGCGCCCACAAGGAAATCGAAAAGCCCACCATCAAGGTGGCCTTCCGGCACGCCACGATAAAGCACTCGTTGTTCGTCGCCGCACAGCGCTCGGGACTGGAAGACGCTCTCACCATGCGGCTGGCGGAGATCTTCCAGTGGGACATCGACTTCCTTCTCGATATACGGGAAGGCGACGAATTCTCCATCCTTTTCGAAGAACGATACCTGGACGATCAATTCATCGACACCGCCGACATCCTGGCAGCCCAGTTCGTAAACCAGGGTGAAAGGCACCGGGCGGTACGTTATGTGGATGACGAGTTCTACAGCCCCGAAGGCGAGAGCATGCGCAAGGACTTTCTCAGGGCTCCGCTCGAATTCACGCGCATCAGTTCGAACTTCAACCTGAGACGGCACCATCCCCTTTTCAAGATCACGATGCCCCACCGGGGCATTGACTACGCGGCCCCCGTGGGCACCCCGGTGCGGGCGGCGGGCGACGGTACGGTACGTGTGGCCGGCCGGACCACTCCCAACGGCAACTACGTGGTCCTGCAACACGGGGAGACTTTCGAGACCAAGTACCTGCACCTGTCCAGGATCGCGCGCGGCATCCGAAAAGGTTCGCGCGTCAAGCAGGGCAAGGTCATCGGATACGTGGGCGCCACCGGCTACGCCACGGGACCCCACCTGCACTACGAGTTCCTCGTAAATGGAGTCCATCACAACCCTCGGACCGTGGAACTGCCGAAAGCAAAACCCATTCCCGCCTCCGAACGGCGACGCTTCGAGGAGTCCACGGCGCCCGTGCTCGCGCAACTCGACAACCACGTCTCGGAGCACCAGGTCCTGGCCGCCCGCTAAGCTATCCTCCGCTCCGATGGCCCTTCTATTCATCGGCGCAATTTCCGGAACGAGCGTGGACGGACTCGATCTCGCGATGATCGATGTCGAACCCGACATCCCGCGCATCGTTGACGCCACCACCCAATCAATACCGGACTCCCTTGCCGATGCCCTGCGCGCACTTGCCCGGCCGGGGACTGGTGATCTCGACCGCATGGCCGGGGCCGATGCCGAACTGGGCGAACTCATTGGCCACTCCGTCCGGGAGTTCGCGGCGAATAGCCCAGTCCGGGCGGTCGGCAGCCACGGACAGACCATTCGACACAATCCGCGCGGAGCCGCTGCCCATACCGTTCAGATCGGGGACCCCCATCGAGTCGCCGAGTTCAGCGGTCTTGATACGATCGCGGATTTCCGTCGCCGGGACATCGCGGCGGGCGGCGAAGGCGCACCGCTCGTGCCCCTGTTCCATGAAGCCTTGTTCAGGCCTTCCAGCGGCGAGCGGGTGGTGGTGAACATCGGCGGGATATCCAACCTGACGATTCTCGCGCCCGACCTGACCAACGGGTTCGATACCGGTCCGGGAAACGCCCTGCTCGATGCCTGGATTCGAAACCAGCGGCGACTGGCGTTCGACCGCGATGGCGCCTGGTCCGCCACGGGGAGGGTGATTCCGAGACTTCTGACCGATCTGGAACAGGATGACTTCGTACGCGCACCACCACCAAAGAGTACCGGCAAGGATCTCTACAACCTGGACTACCTTCGCAGGCGCCTGAAGGGACCGGAAGACCCGGCAGACGTCCAGGCCACGCTGGCCGAGTTCACCGCCGCAAGTATCGCCACGGCGGTCGAGACGTGGTCGCCTCCCGCTGCCGACGTGGTCGTCTGTGGAGGAGGTCGACTGAACGGCGACCTCATGAACCGCATCGAAAGACGTCTGGCGACGCGTCCGGTGATGAGGACGGAGGCCCTGGGCGTCGACGGCGATGCCGTCGAAGCGGCAGCCTTCGCGTGGCTTGCCTATCGATTCCTGAAGCGTCTGCCCGGCAACTCGCCGGCGGTGACGGGAGCGGCAGGACCGCGGGTACTGGGCGCGTTATTTCCGGCCAACAGCAACAGGCAAATCAGATAGCGAAAGAGTTTCCGCAACCACAGGTGGACGAAGCATTCGGATTCGTCACGACGAACTGGGCTCCCTGGAGGTCTTCCCTGTAGTCGACTTCCGCACCCGCCAGGTACTGATAGCTCATCGCGTCCACCAGCATGACCACGCCTTGCCGCTCGATGACGGCGTCATCCTCCGCGACTTCCTCGTCGAACGTGAAACCATACGAGAAGCCACTGCATCCACCGCCGGTGATGAAGACGCGCAGCTTCAGCGTATCGTTGCCCTCGCCCGCGATGAGTTCTGCCACCTTACCCGCGGCGCGGTCGGAAAAGCCTATGTCGGCGAGTTGCATTCGCTGTCTCAGGCGTCCCGGTCACCGCCGCCAGACAATTCGAAAACGCGCACGTTTCCGCGACTCTCGTCGCCTTCAAGCAACAGGAGTTTGCCATTCAACAGGCCGCCCAGTTCCACGCCGAGCTGCCGGTAGGAAACATCTCCGCTGACACGGGCGGTTGCCGCAACCTCCAGACGCTCCGAGGCGATCACATTTCCGTCGACTCGGCCCGCGATGATCACGTGCGTCGCCTGAATGTCGCCTTCGACACGGCCGTCCTCGTCGACGACGAGCGTGGCGGGTGCGCCCGCCTCGGTGGTTATCCTGCCCGTGACAGCTCCACTGATGTACAGCCGGCCCGAAAATTGAATGTCGCCGCGTACCGACGTTCCGGACGCAACAAGCGTCGTGCTGTTGTCCCTGCTCTCCACGCGGTTCTTCTTCGTGCGCTTCATGGGTGCACCTTCTTTGCTCGAGGTCTCTCTTCCTTCGAGTCTAAACCACTTCACCGGCTTTTGTTTCGATGAACCATGGCGCACTCCAACCCGTCCTGCGGTCCTTCATTCGACGGCCCAGGAAAATACCCGATCAAACCGGCGCCCCTCATCCACCTCCGCAGTGACCCTGATCTCCCTGGGCAAGAACTCCTTGGGCAAGGTTATCTGACCGCCAAAATCCTCAAAGTAAAGAACCCTGAACCGGATCGGATACTCGGTATCTTCCGACAACTCCGCGAATGACAATGATCGCTCCGAACCCGCCTGGTCACCCACGATGTCGAGCAGGAGCCTGCCCTCGATCCACTCGTCCCGGTCCGCGGCCTGGGTCAGGACCAACGTGTAGGCGAATCGATCCGGATTTCGTGTCTTCGCGACATCGAGTCGCTCGATCCTGAATCCCGCGTCGTCGTCCATCGGCACGACAAGGCGCCGATAGAAGCGCACTTCCTCTTCCAGAGAGTGGATGCGGTCGCCGAGAACCTTGATCGTCCGGCGCAGTTGTTCGTTCGCGCCGGCATCCACAACCTGCGCCAGATCCAGCTCCCTGAACCAGGCAAGGTCCTCCGTTTCGTCACAGTCGGCCGTCAGAACGAGTCCCTGGTCGTTCTCGCCGGCGTGCCGATACCCGCCGAGCACGAAGCCGCCGTACCCGAAGATTGCCGAGACGATCACCGCCACAACCGTCCACGCAGCCGTTCTGGCGGGTTGTATCCCACGACCAGAATTGCTTCGATTCAGCTTCATCGCAATATCGTTTTCGGCTCCGCCCGGTACATCGACCGGGGCACGAAGCCGGCACCTGACGATCTGCCCACTATAATATTCGAGGCGGGAATCGGGGGCGTCTCCTCAAATCGCAGCCGGCATCGGGAACGCGATCACCGGGACACCCTTACGCGTGTAAGCAATCACCGAACGGCAAGCCCAGGAGACGGTCGATGCTCTGGATCAAGGCGTTTCACCTCATCTTCGTGGTCACCTGGTTCGCAGCCCTGTTCTACTTGCCGAGGCTGTTCGTCTACCACGCCGCGGCTACCGACCAAACCGGAATCGAACGGTTCAAACTCATGGAGCGGCGGCTGTATCGGGGAATCATGACGCCGTCCGCCGCACTCACGGCCGTGCTCGGTGTCTGGCTCGTGGTTCTCCACTGGGAGACCTATGCCGACGCCGTATGGTTCTGGGTGAAGATCGCGGGGGCATTGGGACTTTACGCCTACCACGGCTGTTGCGGCAAACTCGTGCGTCAGTTCGCCAACGACGAAAACACCCGAAGCGATACGTTCTTTCGGTGGTTCAACGAAGTGCCCACTGTCCTGTTGTTTCTTGTCGCGATCATGGTAGTCGTCAAACCATTCTGACACGGGAGGACCACCCCAATCATGAACCGAAGCGAATCCGAGCGGCTCTTCCGTAACGCCCAGGAGGTCATTCCCGGCGGTGTCAATTCACCCGTGCGCGCCTTCAAGGGGGTGGGCGGCTCCCCGGTCTTCTTCGCGACGGCCAGCGGGCCGTACCTCTTCGATGTCGACGGCAACCGTTACGTGGACTACGTCGCTTCCTGGGGACCCATGATCCAGGGGCACGGCTTTGAACCGGTGGTACGCGCGATCAGGGACCAGGCGGCCGAAAGCGTGGGTTTTGGCGCACCGACGAAACGCGAAACGCAGATGGCCCGGAAGATCGTCGACACCGTGCCCGGAATCGACAAGGTGCGCCTGGTGAATTCCGGCACGGAAGCGACCATGTCGGCCATCCGGCTCGCGCGTGGATTCACGTCGCGGGACATCGTCATCAAGTTCGACGGCTGCTACCACGGACACTCCGACGCCCTGTTGGCAAGAGCCGGCAGCGGTGTATTGACCCTTGGCCTGCCGAACTCGCCCGGCGTGCCTCAATCCGTAACGCGCCACACGCTGATACTCCCGTTCAACGACGCCGAGGCCGTGCACGACGCATTCGGACATTATGGCGACCAGGTCGCCGCCGTGATCCTCGAACCCGTCGCGGGGAACATGGGCTGTATCCCACCCTCGCCCGGATTCCTCGAAGCCGTGAGACGGATCACTTCCGACGCTGGCGCGTTGCTCATCTTCGACGAGGTCATGACGGGGTTTCGCGTCGCCAGCGGTGGTGCCCAGGCGCTGTTCGGCGTTTCCGCCGACCTGATCGCCCTCGGAAAGGTCATTGGAGGCGGCTTGCCCGTCGGCGCATTCGGCGGACGCGCGGATGTGATGGACCACATCGCTCCCGAGGGTCCCGTGTACCAGGCCGGCACCCTGTCCGGGAATCCCCTGGCGACAACGGCCGGTCTTGCCTTGCTGAACACGCTCGACGATGCGTTCTACAGCCGGCTGGCAGCACAAACGAAAGCCCTGACGGACGGGCTCGGCGAGCTCGCCAGGGGGCACAACGTAGCCGTACGGATCAACAGCGTGTGTGGCATGTTCAGCCTGTTCTTCACCTCCCAGGCGCAGGTCGCCACTTTCGAAGACGTCTCCCGCTGCGATGTCGCGCGCTACAACCGTTTCTTTCACGCCATGCTCGACGCCGGCGTCTACTTCGCCCCGTCCGCATTCGAATCCGCTTTCGTTTCCGGCGCCCACACCGAAACGGAGATCGAGGTCACGCTGGCGGCAGCTGATCGCGCCTTCGCCCAACTGAACTAGCGCCATGCCCTACGACGTCTATGGTGTGGGAAACGCCCTGGTCGACATGGAACATTCGGTCGACGACACCTACCTGCGCGATCAGGGCATCGCAAAGGGCCACATGACACTGGTCGATGAGGCCCGAATGGACACGCTCCTCGCGTCCCTGGATGCGCGCGACGCGACGCGCATGTGCGGTGGGTCCGCAGCGAACACGACTTTCGCCGTCTGCGGATTCGGCGGCACGAGCTATTACTCGTGCCGGGTCGCGGGCGACGAAGCCGGCGCGTACTTCCTCGCGGCAACGGGCGCGGCGGGCGTCGACACCAACCCGCACGATCCACACGCCCCGGGCAAGACCGGTCGCTGTCTCGTGCTTGTCACCGACGATGCGGAACGCTCCATGAACACATGCCTCGGTGTTTCCGACGCGCTCGATACGGACGACATAAACCCGGAGGCGCTCGCCCGCGCTACCTACCTCTACATGGAGGGCTACCTGTCGTCTTCCGAGACCGGCCGCGCGGCAGCGGTGCATGCCCGGGAGGTGGCCGAGGCCGAGGGCGTTCGCACCAGCCTGACCCTGTCCGACCCGGCCATGGTCGAGTTCTTTCGCGACGGCCTGACCGCCATGCTGGGCAACGGTGTGCAGCAACTCTTCTGCAACGAAGAGGAGGCATTGGCCTGGACCCGCACGGACCGAATCGACGTCGCGGCAAACGAACTGTGCGACATCGCGCCAAGCGTGAATATCACATTGGGCCGCGCGGGATGCCTGGTCGCCACCAGCGCAGGCCGCCGCCTGGTTCCGGGATTCGAGGTAACAGCGAACGATACGACCGGCGCGGGCGACATATACGCCGGCGCTTGTCTCTACGTCCTTGCTCGCGGCGGTTCCGCCAACAGGGCTGCGAGATTCGCCAACTACGCTGCGGCCCAATTGGCGACCCGTTACGGTGCGCGGCTGGCAAACGCCGGCGCTTACAAGGCGCTACGGAACAACTTCCGGGAGTGACATCCGCCGAACGGCGCCTCAAAGGACGACTTCGAGTGCCCCATCAAGGGTGATCTCTTGGGGCGAAACCGTACACCCATACGCGATCACCTCCACACCGGCGTCGACCGCCCGACGCAACGCGCAACCATATTCCGGATCGATGTCATCGGCCGGGGTCACACGGCGGATAGCCGTATGGGGCACGCAGTACAGCAGGACGCCGCGAGAACCGATCGCGACACAGCGTGCAAGGGCCTGCACGTGTCGTCTCGCGCGTTCGCTCACGGCATCGGGAAAGGCTCCCAGGTTTCCCCGGGCAAGCGTGACGCTCTTTACCTCGACGTACGCTGACGGCTGCTGGTCGGTACTGGCCCCGTAGAGACCAAAATCAAACCTCCCACGGAGGGGTTCCCTCGCACGTTGTGCCTTCTTGTGTTCCCCGGCCAGGGTCTCCGGAATCCGAACTTCGCGGCGGATGCGCTCGGCTCGCAGCTCGGAAATCCGTCCCCCGGCAAGCGCCTGGGCAACGACGGTATTGGCCCTCGCGGTATTGACGCCGATGCGGTCGCCTGCCGCGGTCTCGACGATCTCCAGCGTGTGAGCGTACTTGCGCTGCGGCCGGAACGACGTCGAGAACCAGACGCGGCTGCCCGGCGTGTCGCAACCGAGCATGGCGCCGGTATTCGCACAATGCATGGTGACCACACCCCGCCCGGCGACTTCCACGTCCGCCAGGAAACGTTTGTAGCGACGCATCAGGACGCCCTGCAAGAGGGGTGGTTCGAATCTCATCCAATACGCACCATCGCCGCACGCAAAAGGAATCCATTTCAGTATTGTCCAACCGGTGTCGGATTTGGTAGTTTTCGCGCCTTCGCGAATCCGCAGGTTTGAGACCTAGAGGGACCATGCCCGCAAAGAACACGAAAGCCCGCCAGGGAATGAATGCAGCAACCGGGTCAGTGCGCCTTTCAGCCGCCGTAGTCGCGCCAGCTGATTCACCGTTCAGGAACTTCTCACCCTATGACCCGGCCGACGGCGAACCCTACATGGGTCCGCCGCAACTGGATCATTTCCGCAAGATACTGCTCGACTGGCGCCGCCAGCTCATGGAGGAGGTCGATCGAACCGTCAACCACATGCAGGATGAGGCAGCCAACTTTCCCGACCCCGCCGATCGCGCCACGCAGGAGGAGGAGTTCAGCATCGAACTCAAGACGCGTGATCGCGAACGCAAACTCATCAAGAAGATCGCCGAGACGCTGGAACGCATCAACACGGAAGACTACGGTTACTGCGAGACCTGCGGCGTCGAGATCGGTCTGCGCCGCCTGGAGGCTCGGCCAACCGCCTCGCAGTGCGTCGACTGCAAGGCGCTTTCGGAACTGCGCGAGCGCCAACTGCACGCCTGATATCCAGGCGTTCCACGGCGCCGGTTCCCCTGGGTGAGAACGGGTAGTCCGGATGTCAGTCCAGGAGCCCCATACGTCGGGCGTTTCGCTCCCACGCCATCCGGGCCCCTGCACTTCGGCTCCCTGCTGACTGCCCTGGCCAGCTTCATGGAAGCACGGGCCAACGGCGGCGAATGGAAGTTGCGCATCGATGATCTCGATGCTCCTCGGGTCGTGCCCGGAGCCGTCGACGAGATTCTCCGGACACTTGAAGCGCACGGCCTGGGCTGGGACGGAGAAATCTACTTCCAGAGCGCCGCGGCCGAGCGCCATGAAGCGGCCATCGAGACGTTGATCGGCCAATCCCTTTGTTTCGACTGCACCTGTACCCGAAAGGACCTCAAGGGTCGCGTCGCTTACCCGGGAACATGTCGGCATCGACCGGCGCGAACGTGTGCGAACGCGGCGATACGGATTCGAGTGCCGCGAGCCGAGTACGGATTCGACGATGGTCTGGCGGGCCGTTTCGCGCATCGCCTCTCCGAAGATGTCGGCGATTTCATCATTGTCCGCCGTGACCGGATCGTCGGCTATCAATTGGCCGTCGTCGTGGACGACGATGCCGTGGGAGTCACCGATGTCGTGCGCGGCGCGGACCTGATCGACAACACGCCCCGCCAACTGTTCCTGATCGATCGCCTGGGGCTCAGTGCACCACGCTACATCCACGTCCCCGTCATTACCGAACGCGGCGGGAACAAGCTCTCGAAACACACGCTCGCCACGGCCGTAGACGACCGCCTCCCGGCGCAGAATCTCCGCTGGGTTCTCGACCTCCTCGGCCAGGATCCGCCGATGCTGCCAACGGTGCGTGACCTGCTCGATTGGGGGGTCGCCAACTGGCGGCTTGCCGCTGTCCCGAGCGGCCCGAGCCTTGCGACCTGGCAGAGCATCTGATCGGACGCCGGTCAATGTCCTCCGCCGGGAACGCATCTTGCGCCAACGGGGTTTTCATAGCATCTTGTTCCAATGGCGCACATTCTTGTTGTTGAGCCGGACTCCGGATACCGCGATGAACTGTGCGATCTTCTCCAGCGTCACGGGTACGCCGTCGAGTCTGCCGCTCGATTCCCGCAGTCCGTATCCGGGCGCTTCCAGGCGGTAGTTGCCAACGCCCGCCTGCCGTTCGGCGCCAGCGCCGGCATCCCGCTGATCCTCATCGCGGACGAGGCAAACATACGTGCGGCGGTCAGTGCCATACGAGATGGCGCCGATGACTACCTGCCGCGCTCTTTCAATCCCGGCGAACTGCTGGAAGCGCTTGAACGGGTCACTTCGCACGATGCCTCCCTTTCGCCCGGACATGACATCTGGCTCCTGAAGGGTTCGTGTCGAGCCATGCGGGAACTGTTCGAGCGCATCGAGACGGTCGCGGCAACGGAGTCGACCGTGTTGATCGAAGGCGAGCCCGGCACCGGCAAGGAACTCGTCGCCCGCGCCCTGCACGCAGCTGGCCGGCGTCGTCACGCGCCCCTGATATCGCTCAACTGCGCTGCAACACCCCAGTCACTCATCGAGTCGGAACTGTTCGGCCACGGCCCGGCCGATGAGCCCGCCGCAGGACTCCTGCAAGCGGCGGGCGGAGGAACGTTGTTTCTCAAGGAAGTCGGCGAATTGCCACTTCCGACACAAGACCGCCTCGTCAGTCTTCTTCGCACATCGGGACCGCGACAACCACACCTCTCCGACACTGGCGTGGACGCGTCTCCCGGCTGGCCCGATGTCCGTCTGATCTCGGCGACACACCGCGATATCGGTCACCTCGCCATGAACGGACAGTTCCGCCACGAGCTGTTCGATCACCTCAAGGAGGTCTCCCTGGCGGTGCCGCCGCTGCGTAGCCGGGGCAAGGACATCGTCGAGCTCGCCCAGGCCCTGCTCGACCGCCACTCCCTGTCAATGAACAAACCGGGGTTGAGATTCTCCGACGAAGCACTGGCTGCGATGAGCGAGTACCACTGGCCCGGGAACCTGAGAGAACTCGAGAACGCCGTCGAACGGGCCGTCATTCTCTCGGATAACGCCACGATCGGTGCCGGGCTGCTCGCCATTGACGCCGGCGGGCTGCATGACACCGCTCTGCCGGACGGCGGTGCAACCCTTGACAACGACAATCCCGAAGACCACGTTTCCCTGCAGGATTACTTCGTCCGGTTCGTTACCGACAACCAGGATCGCTTTACCGAGACCGAACTGGCCGCCAAGCTCGGCATCAGCCGAAAGAACCTCTGGGAGCGGCGCAAGCGATACAGCATTCCACGCCGGCGCACGCGCACTCGACGGCCACGGAGGGACATCGGCTAGGGTGGCTAGGGGCCGCGCCGTAGAACGGCACATAGTGCCGATCAAAGCGCGGGGGGCCGGGCGGGTCGGAATGGGCGAAACAAGGGGCTTGGGCGGGGGTGAAACACGGCACCCGCAGGGTGACGGGATTTCATGGCGCTAGACTTCCCCTTTGTTCGTCGGCAACCTAACATCCCACCGACGAAACCGAGCAGCGAAAATTTCTTGAGCGAAGCGCCATCCCCAACGACCGTCAATCCGCAACTTGACCAGAGCGATTTGTCGGCGAATGCGGTTGCCGTCGTGACGGCGCTACGGGAAGCGGGCTTCGAGGCCTACCTGGTCGGTGGCTGCGTACGCGATATGTTGCTCGGCAGAACGCCGAAGGACTTCGATGTCGCCACGGACGCCACGCCGGAGGAAGTCAAGGAGGTGTTCCCTCGCGCACGACTGGTAGGACGGCGATTTCGCATCGCCCATGTCCAGTTCCGGGGCGAGTACATCGAAGTCTCCACCTTCAGGCGCGGCAATCCCGATGAGGATGACGATGACGACGTCCCATCCGGCGCGAACCACCGCTCTGTGGATGGCGTCATCCTGCGGGACAATCTCTACGGTACGCGGGATGAGGATGCGCTTCGGCGGGACTTCACCGTCAATGCCTTTTACTACGATCCCATCGACGATGTGTTGCTGGACTACAGCGACGGTTTGCGGGATATCGGCGAGCGCACGCTCCGTACCATCGGCGACCCGAAAACCCGCTTCCGCGAAGACCCTGTCCGAATCCTGCGGGCGATGAGATTCGCGGCGAAACTCGACTTCCGGCTCCACGCAGACACAGAGCAGGCCATAGCCCCACTCGCCGAACTATTGACGGCGATATCACCGTCGCGTCTCTTCGACGAGTTCAACAAGCTGTTCATGCGCGGACATGCCGTAGCTGCATGGACGCTCATGTGCAGATTCGACCTTCCCGAAATCCTCTTTCCGCTATTCGAAAACGAAGACGCCCTCGTCCGCGTCGCACTGCAGAACACCGATGATCGAATCCGCGAGGACAAGCGGGTAACGAGCGCATTCCTGCTCGCCGCCATGTGCTGGCCCGAGTTCGAGAGACGCAGCGCGCTTTCGGCCACGTCAAGGAACGCAGCCGACGAACGACTCAAGGCCGCCCATGCCGTCATCAGCGAGCAGTCGTTGACCATTGCCATTCCCAGGCGCATGACTTTCTTCATCCGCGACGTCTGGCGACTGCAGACGCGCCTTGAGCGAAAGTCGGTTCGGGGCATTCTTGATCATCCCCGGTTCCGTGCAGCCTATGATTTCCTGGCGATCCGGTCGGAGGTAGGCGAAGCGGACACCGAACTGGTGCAATGGTGGACCGATGTCCAGGAGACGCGAGGGACTGACGAGAACACCGCGGCATCGCAACCGCGGCGGCGCCGCCGGCGGCGATACCGTGGACGAAGGTCGGATGCGCGCCAGGTTCGTCCGTAGTCAACGGCTTCTTGCACGGCATCGCGCAGCGTTTCGGCAAGACACATGAGTCCGCAGCCCACTGATCCCGTTCCGACGGATCCGGCGAGCGGACTCCCTGGCTACATCGTTATCGAAGGGCCGATCGGCGTCGGCAAGACGACGCTTGCCAAGCGGCTGGCAGAGTCAATCGGCTACCCGCTCCTGTTGGAGCCATCCACCGAGAACCCGTTCCTCGACCGGTTCTACCGGGAAGGGCGCCGCCACGCGTTACCGACCCAGCTCTTTTTCCTGTTGCATCGAGCCCAGCAGATCGCGCAGGTCCGGGATGACCTGTTGGGATCCGTTCTGGTCGCCGATTTCCTGATCGAAAAGGACAGGCTCTTCGCGGAACTCAACCTCGACGAGAACGAACTGGAACTCTACGACCGCATCCAGGACTCCTTTGACCTGAAGCCGCCGTCCCCGGACCTTGTCGTGTATCTGCAGGCGCCCGTATCGGTTCTGTTGCGGCGCATCCGGCAGAGAGGGATAGGCTTCGAACAGCAGATGGACGCCAACTACCTGACAGCGCTTTGCGTGGCCTACACCGAGTTCTTCCACTACTACGACCAGGCACCGCTGCTTATCGTCAACGCCGCGAACGTCGACTTCGGCAACGATCAGCACTTCGATTCGCTGGTGGAACGTCTCGCCGAGATGGAAGGCGCCCGCCAGTATTTCAATCCCGATCCAACGTTGTTGTAAGCAAAGGTCCCGCGATGAGCACCCAGACAAGGACGGCGCCGGTCTCCATCAACACCCTGTCGGCCACGAAGAGGCGCCGGGAGAAATTCGCCGCGTTGACCGCGTACGATGCCCTGTTCGCCGAGATCATCAGCACCGCCGGCGTCGACGTGCTGCTGGTTGGAGACTCCCTCGGCATGGTGTTGCAGGGTCAGGACAGCACCCTGCCCGTCACGCTGGACGACGTGATCTATCACATGCAATGCGTCAGGACCGGAAACAGGGGCAGCCTCATCATGGCGGACCTGCCCTTCATGACCTACGCATCGTCTTCCCAATCACTGGAGAGCGCCGCCGCGTTGATGCGCGCCGGGGCGCACATGGTGAAGCTCGAAGGCGGCGCCTGGCTCGCCGAGTCTACGCGTCTGCTCAGCGAACGCGGTATTCCGGTCTGCGCGCACATGGGCTTGACGCCGCAATCCATCAACCGCCTGGGCGGCTATCGCGTGCAGGGACGAAACCCTGAACAGGCCAACGAGATCATCGAGGAAGCGACGATACTCGAGGACGCCGGCGCTTCGGTCCTGTTGCTCGAGTGTGTGCCAGTGTCACTGGCCAAGGCGATCACCGAGCGTCTGGACATTCCCGTCATCGGCATCGGCGCCGGTCCGCATACGGATGGGCAGATCATGGTCATGCACGACATGCTGGGGCTGACGCCGCCATCGATCCGCGTGCCGAAATTCGTCAAGAACTTCCTGCCCGAGAGCAAGTCGGGTATTCGCGGCGCATTCGAAGCGTACGCAACAGCAGTGAAAGAGGGTACTTTCCCTGCTCCAGAGCACTGTTTCACCTGATCCGCCTGCCGCGCAGGCACCAAGGTCATCCAGCCAGTGGAGACGGTACGGACAATCCGAAGTCTGAAAGCGGCGCTCAAGGGGGCAACCCGCGTCGGCCTCGTGCCGACGATGGGAAATCTTCACGACGGCCACATGGCGCTTGTCGACGCTTCGGTGGATCGCTGCGATACGACCGTTGTCAGCATCTTCGTCAATCCGCTGCAATTCGGTCCCAACGAGGACTTCGACAACTATCCGAGAACGCTGCCCGCCGATACGGCGAAGCTCGAATCGACGGGCGTCGACCTTGTCTTCGCGCCGCCGGTGCATGAGGTGTTTCCCGCGGCGAGTCAGACCGTAAAGGTGACGCTGCCGTCACTTTCCCGGCTCCTCTGCGGGCGCAGCCGTCCCGGCCATTTCGACGGAGTGGCCACGGTGGTCGCCAAGCTGTTCAACATCGTCGGGTCCGACTATGCCTTTTTCGGCGAAAAGGACTGGCAACAACTCACGCTGATTCGATCCATGGTGCGCTACCTCAGTATCCCGACCACCGTCATCGGCGTACCCACCGTACGCGCCCAGGACGGCCTGGCGTTGTCGAGCCGAAACAGATACCTGTCCGATGCCGAACGCGTCATCGCGCCCACCCTGTATCGGACATTGTGTTCCCTGCGTGATGCCATCCGGCACGGCGACCGTCGCTACCGCGTTCTCGATCGACACGGGCGGGAAGCCCTCGCCGACGCCGGATTCGAAGTCGACTACGTCGCGGTGCGCGATGCGATGACGCTCTGGACTCCGCGGGCCGAAAGCGAGCGGCTGCGCATCCTGGCGGCGGCCAGGCTCGGCAAGGCGCGCCTGATCGACAACATCGACGGGGGGCGCGCCAGGCCAGAAAGGACCCCGGCATGACCGCTCCAGAAGACCTTCAGTCCTGGAATCGACTCGCAGCCCTCGCCGCGCAGGAACGTGACGACCGCAAGGTAGATCCCGCATCGATGCGCCTCACCACCGACGGACTTCTGATGGACTTCTCAAGGCAACGGGTGGATCAGGACATCATCGATGCGCTGCTCGCTCTCGCCCGGGAAACTGGCGTCGAAGCCGCGATTGAGAACTTGTTCGAAGGCGCGCTCGTCAACGTCTCGGAACGTCGCGCCGCCCTGCATACCGCGATGCGCGCCCCCCATGAAGAAAGGCCCGAGGCGGTCGCGGACCTGATCGAAGCGGAACAGGCGCGGATGCTCGATGTGGCGAGACGCGTGAGAGAGGGCGATTGGCGCGGCGCGACCGGCAAGCCGTTCTCCACGGTGGTCCACATAGGGATCGGCGGTTCACGCCTCGGACCGGAACTCGTCGTGAATGCGCTCGGCGGCGACTTCGACATTCGCTTCCTCTCCAACGTCGATGGAAACGCCGCGATCCTGGCGTTCGCGGATCTCGATCCGAACGAAACCCTGATCGTCGTCGCCTCGAAGTCATTCGGGACGCTGGAAACCCTCACCAACGCGCGCTTTGCCCGAAGCTGGCTGCTCGAGCGAACCGGGGATGCGAACGCGGTGGCGCAGCACTTCGTCGCGGTGACCGCCAACGTCGAAGCCGCGCGCGATTTCGGTATTCCCGCAGACCGCTGCCTGCCGATCTGGGACTGGATCGGCGGCCGTTACTCGCTCTGGTCGGCGGTGGGCCTGCCCATCGCGATCGCCCTGGGAGAGACGGGTTTTTGCGAACTCCTCGATGGCGCGCATGACATGGACCGCCATTTCCGCACCGCGCCGCCCGCGCAGAACCTTCCCTTGATGCTGGCGCTGCTCGGGATCTGGAACAACAATTTCCTCGACGGCTCGACACACGCGATGCTGGTATACGACAGTCGCCTCGCGATCCTGCCGCAGTTCCTGCAGCAACTGGAGATGGAGAGCAGCGGTAAATCGGTCACGAACGACGGCAGTCCGTCACGGATCGACACCGCGCCGGTGATCTGGGGCGGCGAAGAGACCGACGGCCAGCACGCCTTCCACCAACTGCTGCACCAGGGAACGCGCGCGTTCAGTGCGGACTTCATTGCCGTTGCCGATCCAGGCCACGACCTCGCCGATCAGCACCGGTGGCTGCTCGCCAATTGCCTGGGTCAGGGCGAGGCCTTGTTAGCGGGCGCGCCTTCCCCGGCCGACGCGCCGCATCAGGCCGTCGCCGGCAATCACCCGTCGACAACCCTCCTGCTGGACCGCCTCGACGACCGCCGCCTCGGCATGCTGCTCGCCCTATACGAGCACAAGGTGTTCTGCCAGAGCGTGATCTGGGGCATCAATCCGTTCGACCAGTGGGGCGTCGAACTCGGCAAGCAGCTTGCACGCCGTGTCTACGATGCGTTGGGCGAAGATTCCGAAGCCGACGACATGGACGCCGCCACGGCCAGTCTTGTGGACACTTTGAAGAAGCCCCGGCCGTAGCTCGACGCGGCGTCTCGCGCTCGCCCCGGCAGATTTGCAATCTCCCGGGCAGTTCGCTAAATCAGCAGCAATCAGCCGACTCCAGCCACGGCAATTGAGGTAAGGACAACATGGCGACGATCTACCCTGTTTCGGAAGATTTCAGACGCAAGGCCCACATTGACCGTGACACCTATCGGGAGATGTATCGGCGCTCCCTCGACGACCCGCAGGCCTTCTGGGCGGAGCAGGCGGGACAGATCGACTGGTTCGAGGGATGGCACACGCTGTCGGAAAGCGACTTTCCAAGGGGCCGCGTAGCGTGGTTCATGGGAGCGAGGCTAAACGCCTGCTACAACTGCATAGACCGCCACCTCCCGGAACGCGCTGAACAGGTGGCGATCATCTGGGAAGGCGACGATCCCGAGGAGTCCCTCTCCATCACCTACCGGCAACTGCGCGACGAAGTATCGCGGCTCGCCAATGCCCTCAAGGCAAGGGGCGTCAAGAAGGGCGACCGGGTCTGCATCTACATGCCGATGGTGCCGCAGGCCGCTTACGCGATGCTGGCTTGCGCGCGCATCGGCGCCGTGCATTCCGTCGTGTTCGGCGGTTTCTCGCCCCAGTCTCTCCGGGAACGGATTCTTGACTCCGACTGCCGGGTCGTGATCACGGCAGACCAGGGGGTTCGGGGCGGACGCACTGTCCCGCTAAAGGACAATACCGAGGAAGCCCTCGCCGGATGTCCCAACGTACATACCGTCCTCACGGTGCGCCGGACCGGGGCAGACGTTCCGTGGCGCGATGGACGCGACGTCTGGTACCACGAACTCGTCGACGGCCAGTCCGCGGAGTGCGAATGCGAGTCGATGGACGCCGAGGACCCGCTCTTCATTCTTTACACCTCCGGCAGCACCGGAAAACCCAAGGGCGTACAGCACGGCACCGGCGGCTACATCCTGTACGCGGCCATGACCCACCGGCTCGTGTTCGACTATCACGATGGCGACATCTACTGGTGCACCGCGGATGTCGGCTGGATCACCGGACATTCGTACATCGTCTATGGGCCTCTCGCCAACGGCGCAACCACGTTGATGTTCGAGGGCGTGCCCACCTTCCCGGACGCCTCCAGGGCATGGCAGGTGGTCGACAAGCACGGAGTGAACAGCTTCTACACTGCGCCTACCGCGATCCGGCAACTGATTGCCATGGGCGACGACCACGTCACCTCGACTTCACGCGCATCACTCAGGGTATTGGGGACCGTAGGTGAGCCGATCAACCCGGAGGTGTGGGAGTGGTACCACCAGGTGGTGGGCGAAGGCCGCTGTCCCGTCGTCGACACCTGGTGGCAGACCGAAACCGGCGGCATCATGATCGCGCCGCTTCCCGGCGCCACGGACCTCAAGCCGGGATCCGCAACACTGCCTTTTTTCGGCGTGCGGCCGGTTTTGCTCGACGGCGACGGCAGACCTATTGACGACACGGAGGCATCCGGCAGCCTCGCGATCGCCGCATCATGGCCGGGGCAGATTCGTACCGTGTACGGCGACCATAGCCGGGTCGTCGACACCTACTATGCCCAACATCCCGGCTACTACCTCACCGGCGACGCCGCGCGTCGAGATGCGGACGGGTACTACTGGATCACGGGCCGCACGGACGACGTGCTGAACGTCTCCGGGCACCGGCTCGGTACGGCAGAGGTGGAGAGCGCGCTCGTCCTTCATCCGTCCGCGGCCGAAGCCGCAGTGGTGGGATTTCCGCACGCCATCAAGGGCGAAGGCATCTATGCGTATGTCACGTTGATGGTCGGCGCCGAAGAGGATCCAGAGGAACTGCGAGAGGAACTCATCCAGCTTGTGCGGAGGGAGATCGGGCCGTTCGCGCGACCCGATGTCATCCAGTTCGCGCCCGGGCTGCCGAAAACGCGCTCCGGCAAGATCATGCGCCGCATCCTGCGCAAGATCGCCGCAGGCGACTTCGACGATCTAGGCGACACCAGCACCCTGGCCGAACCCGCCGTGGTCGACGACCTGGTGAGCAACCGCGCCTGAGCAGCGGTTATCTTCCCTGTGCCCGAAACCGCTTGAGGCAAAACCTGGTGTTTGCTGAATCATCATTCTCGAAGAATGCGCAACAAAGTGACGGAGGAGCCCGTGGCGGACGCAGAGGTACTTGAACCTGTTCCAAGACAAGAAGCGTTTCACAGGCGAGACTCAGGCGCGTTACAGTCGCAGGCAGCCTTCCTGCTCCTACTAGGACGTCAACCCGGTCACCGCGGAACAGTGACGCGTGATGACGTGGCTTGGTCTGGAATATACAGCGACCGAGCTCGAGAGTCCGGCGCTGACGAGTTGTTACGGTGGGTTGGCGAGAAGCGTCTGGATCACGTGTTCGCACACAGCCATGGGGGCAGCGTTGCAATGATTGCGACCAGGCTCGGACTGGAGATCAACAAGCTCGTTCTGCTGAGTTGTCCAGTTTACCGACGATACTCGCCGGACTTTCGATACGCGAACGACGTGGTGTCGATACGTGCGCGCCTCGATCTTGTAATCCTGGCCGATGGAGGCGGTCAGCAGTTTCGCGACAGTCGAATCAAGGAGCACGTCCTCCCAGTGTGGTTCAGTCACAAAGCGACGCGGGACCCGCGTGTATGGAAGCGTCACGCGATTGCGAATAAGCTCTGAAACCATGTTTGTAGCACTCGCGTCGAATGACATTTGAGCAGGACGCGCAGCGAGACGCGGCATGAAGATTCGAGCAGCAGCTCGGCTATTTGCTTCGAAGGCAGTGTGGGGCGTGACTGGGATGGATGCCGCAGGCCGCGTGTTGGTAGAAGCGCTCGCTGCCGAAGACGAGGACGTGAGAACGATCGCCGGAATCCTGCTAACGAGGGCAGGTCGCCGGGCCGAGCCTCTATTGGGGGAAGCGCTGAGAGATGGGCGGCATGTGCCAATGGTCATCTCTGTCCTTGGGAGCATTGGTGATCCAGATGTCGTGGCAGATCTTCGACCATTTGCGCGAAGTGATGACCCGGAGGTGGCGAAGGCAGCCCAAGATGCTATCCAAGTGATTGGCATGGCGCGCTCCTGATGCGTTATTCGGACTGATACTGGTTTGTCCCGCTGGAGATCAGGCCGTTCGCGCGACCCCTATGTCATCCAGTTCGCGCCCGGTCTGCCGAAAACGCCATCCGGCAATATCATGCGCCGCATCCTACGCAAGATCGTCGCCTGAGATTTCGAAGATTTCGAGGACTCAGGTTGACACCAGCACGCTTCAGAATCCGCCATGGTCGGCGTTCTCGATTGAAGTGCAGTTCAGCGCTACGATGAGTCAGCACAGTCGAGTCGTGCCCACGGTACCGATTCGAGTGCTCGGTTGGCCCTATTCCAATGCTTGCCTCGAAATCCGCAGATTGCCAGCAAGGTCTCCAAGAGCCAGACGGCGAGCATCCATGCATCAAAATAACAACCCTCGGGAAGCTGAGCTCTTGGCTTCCCCGAGTGAACGAGGCGATTCCTGATCTCCGTTAAGGCCTGAGGGGCATCGGTCCATTGCGGGTATCGCCTCGCGGCAGTGGTCAAAGCAGAAACAGACGTTGGAATTCCCGTTGGTATCCCGAGAGACGACAGAAGCAATCGATACTTGTCAGCCGCATCCAGATTATTGAATCCCTTGACGCTCACAAGGGATTGAGCGACGACGCAGTACTCAAAACACAGCCGCTCCATCGCCGTTTTGGGCAAAGATGATTCCCGCGTCAACTCCACGGGACGAGTAGTTGGCGTTCGTAAACCACCAAATGCCAGTGCTCAACGCGTCACGCCAATTTTCGACCTTCCACTTGGCCATAAAGCCCGGAAACAGCTCAACCAAGGCCGAGGGATTGTTGAAGTCAAACCAAGTCAGAGGATTCGGCTCCCATTCGCTGGGAGCAGACCACCGAGACCACAACGGCAACTAAACGGAATCGAAGCCCAGATAGCGGTCGTTGGTTACGCGGCGTAGTTCGGCAGTTCCTTCATGGATAGCCTGATGCGGCCTCGCTGGTCGACGTCGAGCACGACCACGTCCACATCCTGGCCTTCCTCGAGGTAGTCCCTGACCTTCTCCACGCGCTCCCGGGCGATCTCCGAGATGTGCAGCAGGCCGTCCTTGCCGGGGAGGATGTTGACGAAGGCGCCGTAGTTCTCGATACGCGCGACCTTGCCGTTGTAGATCTTGCCGACCTCGGCTTCCGCAGTGATCTCCTCGATTCGCGCGACCGCGGCATCCTTGGCTTCCCTGTCCTCGGCGTAGACGCGCACCGTGCCGTCGTCCTCGACGTCCACCTGTGCGCCGGTCTCTTCCTGGATGCCCTTGATGGTGGCACCACCCTTGCCGATGATGTCCCGGATCTTCTCCGGATGAACCTTGAGCGCGGCCATGGACGGTGCGTACTCCGACATCGACTCGCGGGAGGCGGAGATGACCTTGTTCATCTCGCCCAGGATGTGCAATCGCGCGGCGAGCGCCTTCTCCAGGGCGGTTTCCATGATCACCTCGGTGATGCCATCGATCTTGATGTCCATCTGGAGTGCGGTGACGCCTTCGGCCGTGCCCGCCACCTTGAAATCCATGTCGCCGAGATGGTCCTCGTCGCCGAGTATGTCCGTGAGCACCGCAAAACGGTCGCCTTCCTTCACCAGCCCCATGGCAACACCCGCGACCGGTGCCCGCAGCGGCACGCCGGCATCCATGAGCGAGAGGGACGCCCCGCATACGCTCGCCATGGAACTTGAGCCGTTGCTCTCCGTAATCTCCGACACGACACGGATCGTGTAAGGGAAGTTCTCAAGATCGGGCAACACGGCGCCGATGCCTCTACGGGCGAGCCGGCCATGGCCGATTTCCCGCCTTTTCGGGCCGGTCATGAAACCCGTTTCTCCCACGCAGTAAGGCGGGAAATTGTAGTGCAGCATGAACTGGTCGTTGTACATGCCCTGAAGGGCCTCGATCCTGGCGGCATCCCGCAGCGTGCCCAGGGTCGTGACCACGATGGCCTGGGTCTCGCCTCGCGTGAACATCGCCGAACCGTGGGTTCTCGGCAGAAGGCCGACGTCGACCTCGATGGGTCGCACGGTATCGAGATTCCGGCCGTCGATGCGCGGTTCGCCAGCGAGAATGCGTTCCCGCACGATGGATTTTTCGAGCTTGCTGAATCCATCGCTTACGTCGCCCTCGCCGACCTCTTCCCCGTCCATCGCCTCGATGGCGCCGGCGCGCAGGGAGCGAACGCGATCCTGGCGCGCCTGCTTGTCCGTAATGGAGTACGCCTCTCCGAGTTCCTGTCCGACGTCAGCGGTCAGCCGATCGATCAGCGCGCTGTCCTGGGCGGGCGGCGCCCAGTCCCACTTCGGTTTGCCGGCCTCGGCGGTGAGCGCGTTGATCGCATCGATCGCCACCTGCATTTCCTGGTGCGCGAAGAGCACGCCGCCGAGCATCTGGTCTTCCGTCAATTCCCGCGCTTCGGACTCCACCATCAGCACGGCGCCCGCGGTGCCGGCCACGACCATGTTGAGCATCGATCCCGCCAGTGCTTCGTGACCGGGGTTAAGGATGTACATGCCATCGCAGAAACCGACCCTTGCCGCACCGATGGGGCCCGCGAACGGCACGCCGGACAGGGAGAGCGCCGCAGACGCGCCGATCATGGACACGATGTCCGGGTCCATGTCCCGTTCCGCGGACATGACGGTGCATATCACCTGCACTTCGTTCATGAACCCTTTCGGAAATAGCGGCCGAATCGGCCTGTCGATCAGGCGGCATGTGAGCGTTTCCTTCTCGCTTGGACGTCCCTCCCGCCGAAAAAAGCCGCCGGGGATCTTGCCGGCGGCATAGGTTCTCTCCTCGTAGTTGACGGTGAGAGGGAAGAACCCCTGGTCGGGACGTGCCTCCTTCTCGGCAACAGCGGTACATAACACTACCGTGTCGCCCATCGACGCGAGCACGCTGCCCGACGCCTGCTTGGCGACCCGGTTCGTCTCCAGGACCACCTTGTGGTCGCCAAATTGAAATTCCTGTTTGATTGGATTCACTTCTTTCTCCTGTTGACGCGCTTGCCGCGTCACAAATTCCTTCGCCCCTGAGGGCTGCCTTGTTCTGTTTAAGCCCGCGGACCCTGCCGCAGGCGCCTATCGCCTCAATCCGAGCTGCTTGATCAACGCCGTGTATCTCTGGCTGTCCTTGGCTCTGAGGTAGTCGAGCAGTTTCCTTCTCTGGTTCACCATGCGGATCAGTCCCCGGCGGGAATGATGGTCCTTGGCATGATCCCGAAAGTGAGCCTGCAGTGAGTTGATGTTGTGCGTAAGGAGCGCCACCTGGACTTCCGGCGAGCCGGTGTCGTTGTCGCTTCGTTGATGCTCCTTGACGATCTCCTGTTTGGTCTGTGCTGTCAGCGCCATTTGTCTTGCTCCAATATTCCTGCGGTGCGCCGCGTTGCCTGTTCGTTGATACTGTTCATTCGACTGTTTCGTCGCCTCTTCCTTTCGCCTTTTCTCTCGCCTTTTCCTTTCGCCTTTTCCTTTCGCCTTTTCCTTTCGCCGTTTTCTTTCGGCTCTTTCTTTCGGCTCTTTCTTTCGACCGCTCAGTTCGCGGGAATCAGCCGTCTCGGCGCCACGCGGCCGTCGTCGAGTATTTCGCCTACACCCAGAAACCGGGCACCGTTGCCTTCCGATGTCTCTGGCGAAGGGGCTTGGGCGAGCCGAACCCACCCCTCGGTGGGGGCATGCGGCACGATGACGGGTTGTCCTTGCCGCAGATAGTAGGCTGCATCGCCCGTCAAGGTAACCTCGGGCCATTGGCGAACCGCACTGGATGCCGGTTGCAGCCAGGCCTCCAGTGGTTTTCTGTCTGCCCCTTCCCCGATGTCCTCACCCGAGCGCCCAAGCATCTCGAAGGTCACCAGGTCGGACTCCCCGAAGGGGCCCGCCATTGTCCGCCGGAGTGCGGTGACGTGCGCGCCGCAACCCAGCGATTCGCCTAGTTCATGCACGATGGTTCTCACGTACGTTCCCTTGCTGCAATGAATGTCGAGGTCGAGCCCGTCGCCCGCGAATTCCCGGATCTCGATGGAATAGACGGTCACCGACCGCGCCTTGCGCTCCACCTCGATCCCCTTCCGCGCGAGCTTGTACAGGGGCTGGCCCTGGTGCTTGACCGCCGAGAACATGGAAGGCACCTGCTGGATCTCTCCGCGGTACGCATCGAGGGCCTTGTCCACTGCCGCCCGTGTCAGCCGTCCGACCGGTCGTTCGCGCATGACCTTTCCGTCGGCGTCGCCGCTGTCCGTGCTTACCCCGAAAATGACCCGGGTCGTGTATTTCTTGTCGGACTCGAGCAGGTAGCGCGAGAACCTGGTCGCCTCGCCGAAACATAGCGGCAACACCCCCGTAGCCAATGGATCGAGGCTTCCGGTATGGCCGACCTTGCGCGCGGCAAAGAGTTGCTTGGCCTTCTGCACCGCATCGTTGGAACTCATGCCGCCCGGCTTGTCGAGCACCATGATGCCGTTCACGTCCCGGCCCCGGGGCCGTCTGCGCGCCATCAGCCCTGACCCGACCGCGCGCCACGTTCGTCTTTCATGCGAGGGGTATCCCCTCGCGCACCCCGGGCCACGGCTTCGTCGATCAACGCCTCGAGCCGGGGACCCGACTCAAGCAGGTCGTCGTAGTGGAACCGCAAGCGTGGGGTTCTCCGCATTCCCAGGCGCTGCGCCACTTCCGACCGAATGAATCCCGCCGCATTCCGCAACGCATCGACAAGGCCAACGCGATCGGCATCGCTGTCAGCCGACAGCGAACTCACGTAGACATCGGCAACCGAGAGGTCGCGGCTGACCCGGACATCCGTGATGCTCACCAGGTCGAATCGCGGATCGCCGGCGCCGCGAAGCAATATTCGCGACAACTCTTCCCGCATGAACGCGGCTACGCGAGGTACCCGTTCGCTGTTGGAATCAGTGGACATCAGATCACGCAATGTTCCGGATCAGAGGGTCCGGGCGACTTCTCCGGATTCGAAGACTTCGATCTTGTCGCCGACGCGCACATCGTTGTAATTGCGAACGCCGACCCCGCACTCGAGCCCGCTGCGCACTTCGGCGACATCGTCCTTGAAACGCCGCAGCGACTCCAGTTCGCCTTCGAAAATGACCACGTTGTCCCGAAGCACCCGAATCTGCTTGTTCCGGGCGACGGTACCGTCGACGACCATGCAGCCCGCGACCTGTCCGAATCGCGGCGCCGGGAAGACATCCCGAACCTCTGCCGTTCCGACAATCTCCTCGCGGATCTCCGGCACCAGGAGACCCTCGAGGATCCCCCTGACGTCGTCCAGGAGTTCGTAGATCACGCTGTAGTACTGCAGGTCGATGCCTTCACGCTCGATGACGGCCTTGGCGTTGTTGTCGGCCCGCACGTTGAAGCCGAATATCGCGGCATCGGACGTCAACGCGAGCATTGCGTCAGACTCGGTGATGCCGCCGACTCCCGCCCGGACAATGTTGACGCCGACCTCGTCGTTGCCGAGCCTCCCGCAAGCCTGCGAGATTGCTTCGAGAGAACCGCGCACGTCGGCCTTGAGCACGAGCCGCAACACGCGTTTCTCACCCTGGGCCAGGTCCGCGAAGATGCTCTCGATGTTGGCCGCCTGCTTGACGTTGCGCCTCGCCTGGCTCTGGTCCGCCCGGAACTCCGCCAGCTCCCGCGCACGCCTCTCGTCGGCGACAACGGAGAAGTCGTCTCCCGCTTCCGGCGTTGCATTCAGACCCAGTATCTCGACAGGGACCGATGGACCCGCCTCTTCGACGGGTTCTCCCCGTTCGTTCATCATCAGCCGGACGCGCCCGTAGTGTTCTCCGGCAATCGCGACGTCACCGCGCTTCAGCGTGCCGTTCTGCACCAGTAGCGTGGCTACCGGGCCGCGGCCGCGGTCAAGGCGGGATTCCACTACCACGCCCTGCCCCGGGGCATCCGGCACGGCCTTGAGTTCCAGTATCTCCGCCTGCAGGTTGATTGCCTCGAGCAGTCGACCGACCCCATCGCCGGTCTCTGCGGACACTTCGACAAACTGCGTGTCTCCACCCCAATCTTCCGGGATGACATCCAGCCCCGAGAGCTCGTTCTTGATGCGCTCGGGATCGGCACCCTCCAGGTCCATCTTGTTGATGGCCACGATGATGGGAACTTCCGATGCCTTGGCGTGCTGCACCGCCTCTTCCGTCTGCGGCATCACGCCGTCGTCAGCGGCTACCACGAGCACCACGATGTCGGTAGCTCGGGCGCCACGCGCGCGCATGGCTGCGAATGCGGCATGGCCCGGCGTGTCCAGGAAGCTGATGTCGCCGTACTCGGTAGTTACACGGTAGGCGCCGATGTGCTGGGTGATTCCTCCGGCCTCGCCCGCCACGACCCGGGTGTTGCGGATGTAATCGAGCAGCGAAGTCTTGCCGTGGTCCACGTGACCCATCACCGTCACGACCGGGGATCGGGCTTCGCTTTCCCCATCGATGATCAACGACTCCCTGTGTTCCTGCTCGATTTCGTCGGCGGCTACGAGCTTGACCTTGTGGCCCATCTCCTCGACGACGAGCGTGGCGGTCTCCTGGTCCAGCGGCTGGTTGATCGTAGCCATCACGCCCATGTCCATGAGCGTCTTTATGACCTCCCCGGCCTTGACGCTCATGCGCTGGGCCAGTTCACCCACCTGCGTGAATTCCGGCAGTTCGACTTCCCGCTGGATCGCGTCCTGCGGCCGCGTGAATTCGCCGCCCTTGGTCTCGACTGAAATGGTCGTCGGTGCCACACGCCGCCTGGGAGGACGTCCCTGGCGTTTCAGCGAGAGTTCCCGGCGGCGAGACCTGCCGTCTCCAAACTCGTCGTCCCGGGCCCGGTCCCTGTCCTTCGCCCGGTCTATCCTGTCCTTTGCGCGTTTCCCGACCCGTTCCTGGCTCCTGGCCGCTTCGGCGGCAGCGGCGGCCTTCGCGCCTTCAGCAGCTCTCGCCGCTTCCGCGGCCCGCTTCGCCTCATCCTCCATGCGGGCGATCTGCTCCCGCCTCTGCCGCTCCTGCTCCTCTTTCTCGCGTTGCCGCCGCGCGGCGTTCTCGCGGACCGTTTCTTCCGCGGCCTTGCGATCCAGTTCCTGTTGCCTTATCCGCTCGGCCTCGATTTCGACCTGCGTGGGTTTCGCTTCAGCGGGCACGGACGGCACGACCGCGGGCTTCGCCGCCTCACCGCCCTTGACGTAGATACGGCGCCGCTTGCGTTGCACGGAAACCGTATGTCCGGCACGGCCCTGCCCCGCCTTGAGCGTCGAGCGGGACGTACGCTTCAGGGTGATCCGCTTTGGCGGGCTCGGCGCGGCCTCCTTGGCGCGATTCAGGTGAGCAAGCAACTGCCGCTTCTGTTCATCGTTGACGGGGTCGTCCTCGTTTTCGTGGGGCAGACCCGCATCGCGCATCTGTCTCAGGAGGCGCTCCACGGGGACGTTCACCGCGGTAGCCAGTTGCTTGACCATTACTTCTGCCATCCGATCAGCTCCCCGTCGAGGTCTCCGCCGGTTCGCCTTCCTGTGGCGATAGCGCACCGGGTTCCTGTTCGGTGTCTTCGAACCAGGGGGCCCGCGCCGTCATGATGAGTGCGCTTGCCCTCTCTTCACCGATTTCGGCTTCGATCTCGAGCAGGTCAGGCGTCGCCAGCTCAGCGAGGTCCTCCCTGGTGACGATAGCGTTTGCGGCAAGCTTGCGAGCAAGTTCTTTATCCATGCCTTCGAGATTCAGCAGGTCCTCGGCAGGCTCCTCCCCCGACTCGCCCTGTGCCATCTCTTGCGCCAGCAGGGCATCCTTCGCCCGGGTGCGAAGTTCTTCGACGAGTTCGTCATCGAAACCCTCGATGGCCCGAAGCTCCTCGATCGGAACGTAGGCGACCTCTTCAATGCTGGTAAAGCCCTCTTCCGCGAGGACGGCGGCAACGTCCTCGTCGACCGCAAGCGACTCCATGAACCCCTGGATATAGGACAGCGCCTCGTCCTCCTGACGCTGGGCCGCCTCTTCGTCGGTCATGATGTTGAGTTCCCAGCCCGTGAGCTGGCCGGCAAGCCGGACGTTCTCACCCTTGTAGCCGATGGCCTGGGCGAGGTTCTCTTCCCGTACGGCGATGTCCATTGAACGCGTATCGTCGTCGAGCACGATGGACACGACTTCCGCGGGTTGCATGGCATTGATCGCAAGCTGCGCCGGATCCTGATCCCAGAGGACGATATCCACCCGCTCCCCATCCAGTTCACTACAGACGGCCTGAACGCGCGAACCGCGCATGCCAACACAGGCGCCGACCGGGTCTATCCGCCCATCGTTCGTGTACACGGCGATCTTCGCGCGCGATCCCGGATTGCGCGCCGCCGCCCGTATCTCGATGATGTTCTCCGCGATTTCCGGCACTTCGACCTTGAACAGTTCGATCAACATCTCGGGGTCCGTCCGCGACAGCATGAGTTGCGGACCCCGCACTTCGGGGCGGATCTCCGTCAACAGCGCGCGCATGCGGTCGCCGACGCGGAAGATCTCCCGCGGGATCAACGACGTTCGCATCAACATCGCTTCGGCGTTGTTGCCCAGATCGACAATGATTGCTTCGCGCGTCGTTCGCTTGACGGAGCCGCTCACCAGCTGGCCCACCCTGGGCAGGTACTTTTCCAGGACCTGCGCGCGTTCCGCCTCGCGGACCTTCTGCGTCAGAACCTGTCTCGCAGCCTGTGCCGCGATCCGGCCGAACTCCACCGATTCGACGGGAATCTCAAAGTAGTCCCCGATCACAAGCGCCGGGTCTTTTTCTTCCGCCTCTTCGGGTGTCAGCTCCGCATCCGGGTTGGGAAACTCGTCCTCTTCGAGTTCACGGTCCGGATCGATCACCAGCCAACGCCGGAACGTCTCGTAGTCGCCTGTGTCCCGGTCGATGGCCACGCGAAACTCCGCATCTTCCACGTAGCGCTTCTTGGTCGCCGTCGCGAGCGCGGATTCCAGCGCCTCGAAGATCACCCCCTCCGACACGCCCTTTTCGTGGGACAGCAACTCGACAACGGTCAGTATCTCTTTACTCATATGCCGCCCCACTCATATGCCGCCCCCGCGCTAACGCCCGCCGGCACGACCCTCGCCCTGTGCACCTGTTCCAGAGGGACCGCGCAGGTGGATCCATCCACGCGCAGCACGACATCCCCACCCTGAACGCCATCGATCAGACCAACGAACTTGCGTCGCCCATCCAGCGGGAATCGCAAACGCAAGTCCACTTCCTGACCGATGTGCGCGGTGTACTGGTGAGGCTTGAACAGGATCCGGTCGAGGCCCGGGGACGATACCTCCAGCGTGTGGACCGCCCGAACCGGGTCGTCCACATCCAGTACGCCGTTCAGTTGGTGACTGACGCGCTCGCAGTCGCCCAGCGTCACCCCGTGCGGGGTGTCGATATAGACCCGCAATGTCGCGCGCTTGCCGCCGGACAGGTATTCCAGGCCCCACAGTTCGTAGCCCAGTCCCTTCACGGTCGGCTCGAGCAATTGCTCAAGTTCCTGTTCCCTTCTCTTCACCGGCCAATCTTTGCCTGCACATACAAAAAATGGGCGATCCCGCCCATTTTCACCGTTCGCGCGTCGGGCCGGCTCACCGTCGCTGACGCGAGCCAGACTTCCAACCTAACGAAGGACCCCAATCGAGGGGCCTTCCTTGCGGGGCTGAACCCTTCGTGCCATCGTTGGTAGCGGGGGCAGGATTTGAACCTACGACCTCCGGGTTATGAGCCCGACGAGCTACCAGACTGCTCCACCCCGCATCAGCAAGAGCGGGATTATAGCTGACAAACACGTCCGTGCAATCGCCTTGGCGGATTCCAAGGATTCCAGGATTCCAGGCGGATTCCCAGCGGATTCCCCAAGTCAGGTCAGCCACCTTCGAAGGCACGCTTTCCCGCAGGGTATGCTTGCGACATATGCGAGCCGAAAACCCGGTGCCGGGAGTTCCCGTCATCGACATCTCTTCACTAGACGCACCCACCCTTGCACATATCGACAAGGCCTGTATCGAGTGGGGGTTCTTTCACGTCACGGGTCACGGCGTGGCGAGAACCGTCCGCAGCGACACGCTGGCCAGGATGCGGGAGTTCTTCGCGCTGCCGCGTTCCCGAAAGCTCGCCGTCGAGCGGACAGCGGCAAACAGTTGGGGCTTCTATGATCGCGAACTGACCAAGAACACGCCCGACTGGAAGGAGATCTTCGATGTCGGGCCGCCCGGAACCGCAGGTCCCATGGCCGACGCGAACCCGCAGTGGCCGGCCGAGCCGGTGGCGTTCCGCCCGGCGATGCAGACGTTCGCCCGGGAAGCCGAACGGGTGGCGAATCGCGTCCTGGCCGCGATCGGCATGAACCTTGGCCAGGAGCCCGACGCGCTAGGCACTTTCTTTGCCGATCACACCAGCTTCCTGCGGCTCAACTACTATCCGGTTTGCGACGTTCCCGCGCCGCGGGACTCGCCGACCGTGCCGGATCGCGGGCACCTGGCAATTGGCCACCACACGGATGCCGGTGCCGTCACAGTGCTACTGCAGGACGACCAGCCCGGACTGCAGGTATTTCGCGAAGGGACATGGTTCGATGTGCCGCCCGTGCCGGACGCGCTCACGATCAACATCGGCGACGTGGTGCAGGTCTGGTCCAACGACCGTTATCCGGCACCCCTGCACCGGGTGGCCGCCCACGCCAGCCGGGAACGGTTCAGCGCGCCGTTTTTCTTCAACCCGGCCTACGGGACGGACTTCGCGCCGCTGGTCGGACCGCCCCGCTACCGGGCGATCAACTGGGGCGAATACCGCGCCGCCCGAAGCGCCGGAGACTACGCGGACATCGGGGAAGAGATACAGATCTCACACTTCCGGATGTAGTCCTGAGAACAGCGCTAACGCGGGTGCAGCCAGGTCGGAAGCAGTTCGTAGGCGTCCAGCCGCAATGTCCGGTCGTACGTCACATCGGCGTCGTCGAGCATCCGCGCCAGGCTGCCGTCGTTGAACGCATCGAACGCTTCCGTGCAGCCGCCGAGGTGCTTCCCGCCGAAGAATATCTGCGGAATCGTGGGCTGGCCGGTCCGCTCGAGCAATGCGCCGCGGATCCGGCCGCCCCAGTCGCCTTCCCGGTACTCCGCCGAGTCGAGATCGACGGTGTGGAACGGAATGGACGCCCGGTCGAACAGTTTGCGCACGGCCCAGCAGAACTCGCACCACTGCAGCGAGAACATGACCACGTGTTCCGAGTCTTGCACGGTCTCCTCGACAAACCGCACAGCTTTCCCGTCAACGCCGTTCGCACCGTCTGGCCGTGGTGACGGGGCCGACGCGTCGAACCGATAGCGCGGGGTCGATTGCGAGATCGCGATCTCCTCGTCCGTCATGTCCTCGCCGATGTCATCGAACAACGGCGTCGAGAGGTAGCGCTCACCCGTGTCGGGCAGCATGCAGAGAATGTTGGAGCCAGCTTCGGCACGGCGAGCGACCTGCAACGCACCCGCAAGGGTGGCGCCGCTCGATATCCCAACGAAGATGCCTTCCCGGCGCGCCAGGTCGCGGCAAGCCGACATCGCGTCGTCACCTTCTACGCCGAGCACTTCGTCCACCCATTGGGACGACACCGCGTCCTCGGTCAGGCGCGGTATGAAATCCGGGCTCCAGCCCTGCATCAGGTGCGGACGAAACTGGGGATGACTCGCGCTCGGCGCGCCATCGCCGTCTCGCTCCTGGGGGATGCCGCTCGCCAGCACCGGCGCATTCGCAGGTTCACAGACAACGATACGCGTGTTCGGCGACTCCACCTTGAGCACCCTTCCGACGCCCTTCAACGTCCCGCCCGTGCCGTACCCGGTCACCCAGTAGTCGAGGGGTTCATCGGTGAAATCCCGCAGGATCTCCCGCGCGGTCGTTCGGGAGTGGATCTCCGCATTCGCCTCGTTTTCGAACTGCCGGCACAGGAACCACCCGTGTTCCCGCGCAAGTTCAAACGCTTTCGCAAGCATGCCGCTGCCCTTCTCGGATGCGGGGGTCAGCACGACCTTCGCGCCGAGGAACCGCATGAGCCTGCGGCGTTCAACGCTGAAGTTCTCGGCCATCGTCACCACCAGCGGATAGCCGCGCTGGGCGCAGACCATGGCGAGGCCGATCCCCGTGTTGCCGCTGGTGGCCTCGATCACCGTCTGCCCCGGCTTGAGAGCGCCGCGACGTTCGGCGTCTTCAATGACGCCCAGCGCCAGGCGGTCCTTCACCGAACCCATGGGGTTGAACGCCTCGATCTTGGCGAACAGGTTCACACCGCGCGGTGCGACCGTGTTGAGGCGCACCACCGGGGTATTGCCGATGGTGTCCAGGATGTTCTCGAACTTCGCCACGTGCCGGTCGCCTTCTGCCTCTCGAAAGGGCGTGGATGCTACAACACGCACGCATACATACAATGGTCGCGTGGATTGGACAGACGGGCGTGAGCAATGAAAGTGGTACGTGTCTATGCGGGCGACGATGGGGAGTCGCATTTCGAGGAAGTCGATATCGAGGTAAGTCCGCAAGGCGGCATCGGGAGGCTGTCCAAGCTGATACGCGGCCCGGGGGTGGTGTTCCGGGAGGTGGACGGCGACTACGACCTCGACTTCCACCATGCCCCGCGGCGGCAGTTCGTGGTCAACCTGCGCGGCGCCGTCGACATTGCCGTGGGAAGCGGCGAGACCCGGCGGTTGGCAGCCGGGGACATTCTCCTTGCCGAGGACACCAGCGGCCGCGGCCACAAGAGCCGCGCCGTCGACGGACGGCCCCGCTCCTGCCTCTTCGTCCCGATCGACGAGGACGTGACGCTGCCGTGACGCGGCAGGGACAGCTTCCACCATGTCCACGGGCCAAGACAGCGCGGTGTCGGTCCGGGAGATTCGTGTTCTGCGCACGGTGCTCCTTCTACGCCATGGCCAGCAAGACGAAAGCACCCCCGACGATTCGGGCGGGCTAACGGAGACCGGTTTCCGTCAAGCGGCGCTCGCAGCCGAACGACTCTCCGTCGAACCCATCGACCGCGTCGTCTCGAGCGGTTTGCGCCGCGCCGAGCAGACCGCCCTGGCGGTTGCCCGGCACCATGCATCCGTCGAAGTCGAAACGGATGCAGACCTGTGCGAGTGCGTCCCGTCCATCCCGCGAGGCCAGGAGGTGTTCTATCCCGACGGCGTGGAGGCGACCCATACCGCTTCCTGCCGCGAGGCCCTGGACCGTGCTTTCTCCCGGTATCTGGAGCCTGGTGCCATGGGCATGACACTGCTGGTGGGCCACGGCAACGCCTTCCGATACCTGGTCTGTCGCGTACTTGACCTGGATCCCGACGACTGGGCCCGGTTTGACATGCACAACTGCGGAATCTCGCGAGTTGAGGTCAAGACCTTTCTTGGGGTCCAGGTCACGGGCCTGAACGATACGGGGCATCTGCCGCCGGAGTTGCTCACCTACGGGTGATGACGAACGCCAGATTGCGTCGGATGCCTGGTGCCGAAGAGATTTGACAGCCGCCCAGAGGCGTCGCGATCCTAAGGATCGGTCGAGCCTCCCGCGTCCCCGCTACCAGAACACGCGCAGAAGACCGATGATCAGATTCACCGCCACCGTCACCCCGCCCACGATCCAGCCCATGCGTATCGCCATCTGCTGCCCGCTTACGGCCGCCTCGTTCGCTCGCGCGGCCTCGGCATTCCGCCCGGCCTCTTCCGCCAGCGTGCTGTTGAACGCTTCGACGACCTTGTTCAGTTCGCCCCTGGCGGCTTCCTACCGGGTCCACGCCTTCGACACGATCTCGTGCTGACCCATGGCCTGCTCGTAATAGGCTTCCCGCTTCTCCTCTTCGCGCCGCGCTGTCTCCAAGAATTTGCGCGCCTCCAGCATCGACGTCTCGATGTCGATGAAATCCGGGACGGTCTCAGTTATAGGAATCCTCGCGTAGTCGACTTGAACTGGTCGAACGACCGAAAGTAGAAGAAGATCGCGTTGTCGTACGCCTCGTAGAGTGCGCGTTCGCAATGGTCTTCCGCCCTGCGGAACTCGCGCTCGCGCTCTTCCAGGTTCGCGGCGCTCAGCCCGTTGAGAACGTGACGAAAGCGGACTCGACCCTAAGCCCAAGCCTCACTGACCGGACGGACAGGCTCATCCGTCCGGTCCATAGGGCCTACCCAATACGATCCCCTAAGAGAAGTGCTGCGTGACCCAGGGGAACCTGAAAAAAGACGTTTTAAGTCAATCTTTTGTGAGACATGATTGGTGCCGAAGAGAGGACTCGAACCTCCACGGGCAAAAGCCCACTACCCCCTCAAGGTAGCGTGTCTACCAATTTCACCACTTCGGCAACTTGACTCACTATATGTCGGGGACCTCGAAGGGTTCCTGCCCCGATGGGTTCTCCGTCTCTCCGCCGTCTTCCGCCTGAAATTGCTCCGAGCCGACGTCTTCAACGACCGGTATCCCGATACCCCGCAGGCTCGCCGCACGCTCCTTGGCGGTATACGCCAAGCCGAAAGAGATCAGGAAAAACCCGATCGCGAGCCAGGTTGTCAACTTCATCAGAAACGACGCGCTGCCGGACGAACCGAACACCGTGTTCGCACCGCCGCTGCCGAATGCCGCTCCGATATCCGCGCCCTTCCCCTGCTGCAGCAGAATGAGCGTCGCGAGAGCGATCGCGTCCGCAACCAACAGGATCAACAGGACAGTTTCCAGATTTTCCATATCACCGATCCGCCGCGCACGTTATTGCATTGAAACTGGCGGGTTCCAACGAAGCACCGCCGACCAAGCCTCCATCGATGTCGTCTTCGGCAAACAGCGCCCCCGCATTTTCGGCCGTTACGCTGCCGCCGTAAAGGATGCGGGTATCCCCATCGCCAAGCGCCGCCCTTATGGTGGCGTGCATTGCCTGGGCTTGTGATGGCGTAGCCGTTTCTCCAGTACCGATCGCCCATACCGGTTCATACGCGATGACCACGCTGCCCTGCACCCCGCCGTGCAGAACCGCATCGAGCTGCGACAGCACGACCTCGGCTTGCCGCCCTTCGCGACGTTCTTCCAGCGTTTCCCCCACGCACAGGATCGGAACCAGCCCCGCCCGCAGCGCGGCCCCGTACTTCCCCGCGACGATCTCATCCGATTCGAAATGGAGCCGCCGCCGCTCCGAATGGCCGACGAGCGCATATCGCGCGCCCATCTCCGCTGCCATTTCAGCCGCGACTTCACCCGTGTAGCCGCCCACCTTCTCAAGATGCACGTTCTGTACACCAACCTCCGCGCCTTCCAGGCGCTCCACGGCCAACGACAGGTACAGCGCGGGCGGGAAGACGATCACATCGACGCCGTTCCTGCCCTCGAGGGAACACCCGAACTCCTCCACCAGGGATCGCGAACCGTGCATCTTCCAGTTTCCGGCAACTATCGGTCGGCGCATGGCCCGCAGGCCCCTCGAAGTGAAGGGCGCGCATGGTATCAGCTAGGTGGCGGATGACAACCGGGCAGGTACCCCAGGGTGCACGTCAGATTTGTTGGGGATGCAGCGGGTTAGCGGTTTCGGCCGACTTT
>JAPOYI010000019.1 GCA_026706665.1 Gammaproteobacteria bacterium
AGGCGGAGACAATTCGCAACTTTACCGGGCTCAACTACTGGGACGAGGAGCGCGCCTTCGAGGGCTATACGCTGTTCGGAGCCCAAGGCAATGCGACCACTTACCTCCTGGACATGGAAGGCAACGTGGTGCATAGCTGGCCCATCTCGGGCAACCCGCGCCTGCTCGACAACGGCAACCTGTTCGCCCGGGACACGGACGGAAGTTTCAACGAGGTGGACTGGGACGGCAACACCGTCTGGAGCTACAGGGAGACACGCCCCAATTACGTGTCCCACCACGACTATGTCCGTGCCTTCAATCCCAAGCTGGGCGAGCCGACCACGTTCTACATCGCCAACCGGGACGTGAGCCAGGAGGAGTGCATCGCCCTGGGATGCGATCCGGCCAACGACTACACCGGCGCCCAGATCGACACCATCGTCGAGGTCGACATGGACGGCAACATCATCTGGGAGTGGCGGTTCGTCGATCACCTGGTCCAGGACCGCTACCCGGACAAGGCCAACTACGTGGGCGAAGGCAAGACCATCGCCGACTACCCGCACCGCCTGAACGTGAACCTGCCTGGACGTCCGGTTCGCCGTGACTGGCTGCATCTCAACGCCATGGACTACAACCGGGAACTGGACCAGGTGATGTTCGACTCGGTGCAGGGCGAGGTCTATATCGTCGATCACGGCAACACCTTCGTGCCGGGCGATCCCGAGGCGAGCCTGGCGCTGGCGGCCGGGCCGAATGGCGACCTGTTGTGGCGTTTCGGCGACCCGGCGCGCCACGAGCAAGGCGATCCGCCCAGGGTTCTCGACGACTGGACCACGTCCTCGCCCGGACACAAGCAGATCGGCGGCGTGCACGACATACAATGGATCGACGAAGGACTGCCGGGCGCAGGCAACCTCCTGCTGTTCAACAACGCCCAATACCTCTTCGAGCGCATGCCCCAGTCGTATGTATTCGAGATCAACCCCTACCTCGATGCCGACGGCAACGACACCGGCGCCTACGTCAATCCGCCCGACGCGGGCTACACGGTGTGGGAGTCAGACGATGTCAGGAATACTCACAAGCTGCCGAAAAACCTGTCGAACCAGATCGTCTGGATGTTCGGATCGAGAAGCGGCCAGAACTTCTTCAGTCATATCGGGTCCGGGGCGCAACGCCTGCCCAACGGCAACACGCTGATCTGTTCCGATACCGAGGGACACATCTTCGAGGTCACGGCCCAGGGTGAACTGGTCTGGGAGTACATCAACCCCGTGACCATCGACGGCGAGATCGTCGCCGAGATGATCGACGCGCCGCCCATGCACAACCCTGTATTCAGGGCGTTCCGTTATGGCGCCGATCATCCGGCATTCAAGGGCAGGACTCTGGCTCCGAAGGGGTCGATTGCGGAGTATAGCGACTGATCCGCATCGTGAGTCGAGGTTCAACGACCGGGAGATTTCAATTGGGAGGAGGTCGCCGACATGTTTGACTGTCGACGCATATTCGTCCCCTCGCTGTTCCTGGCGTTTCTGAGCTTGCCGCTGCCCGACTCGTCCGCACAGACGGGTCTTGGCGATAACATTATTCTGGGCCGTCCAACCGACGAGTCCGTCGTAGTTCACGTCCTGGCCGATGAGGGTACGGAGGTTTTTGCGGAATTCGGCCAGATGTCCGGAAGCCTTGCCGAGCGCACCGAAACGCTTGAATCCTCGGACGATGGGACGGCCGCAATAGCCATCGACGGACTCGACGCAAATACGGCCTATGACTACCGGGTGGTCTACGAGGGGTCGGACGGGCGCCGCTACGGTGACCAGCACTCGTTCCGAACGCAAACGCAAAGGGGCGATACATTCAGTTTCGGCGTCCAAGGCGATTCGCACCCGGAACGTATCGGGCTCATGTACAGCCCCGACCTCTACGCCCGGACCCTGGATCTCGTCGCAGACGCCCGGCCGGACCTTTACTTCATGCTGGGCGATGACTTCAGCATTTCCAACCAACTGCCGGATTACTTCCAGGGAGACCGCAGCACGCTCACGCAACAATTCGTGGACGACGTCTATATCGACCAACGCCGCTTCCTGGGTCGCATGGGGCATTCGACGGCGCTGTTCCCCGTCAACGGGAATCACGAGGAGGCCCGCCGCAGCCTCCTGGGCACGGTCATGCATGACGTGGCCATCTTCGCCGGACGAGCCCGCAGCCGCTACTTTCCCGTCCCGTTCCCCGACGACTTCTACAGCGGCAATCCGGAACCCGTCGAGGGGATCGGGCTTCTGGGCGACTACTTCGCTTTCGAATGGGGCGATGCGCTGTTCATCGCCCTGGACCCCTACTGGCACTCTACTCGGGTAACCTCACCGATCGGTGGGATGGGTACCGGCACGGGAACGTCTCCGCCCTGGAGCGAGATCGTGGACCAGTGGAACGCGCTCACGCGGTCCACCGGGGACATGTGGGATTCAACCATCGGCGATGCCCAGTACACGTGGTTGAAGACCACGCTTGAGGAGAGCGATGCCAGGTACAAGTTCGTCTTCATGCACCATGTGCTCGGTACCGGCCGCGGCGGGATCGAACTCGCCACCCAATACGAGTGGGGTGGCTACAACGATGCAGGCGAGTGGGAATTCGACGAGCGGCGACCCGGCTGGGGGTTGCCTCTGCACCCGTTGATGCGGGAGAACGGCGTGACTATCATCTTTCAGGCACACGACCATCTGTTCGCACGCCAGGAACTGGACGGCATCGTCTACCAGTCGGTACCGAACCCCGCAGACGACCTCTACAATGCCTATAACCGGGAGTCGTACCTGTCCGGCGATATCCTTCCCAATTCAGGGTATCTGAACGTAACCGTTTCACCTGAGCAGGTCATGGTCGACTACATCAGGTCCTACCTTCCGGAGCATGAGTCCGACGGATCGCGGCACGGCGAAACCGCGTATTCCTATTCCGTGCCGTAAACCCCGCCTCGATTTGGCGGATACACCGGATGAGTGCGAAAAAATCAGCCTCTGCCAGATACTCGATCAACTGGCGCGCCACTGCATTGTATGCGCTGGTCTCTGCGGGCTTGCTGGTTCTGTTCCAATACGCCGGCAGCCCATGGCCGTACCTGCAGGGCGTCTCCCGTATATCCGGGGCGATTCACCTTTTCTGCGTTTGATTATGGTTTTTTGCACTTCAGCTGTTCTCTGTACAACAAGGCCGCAACGATGGTCTTGGCAAATGATTCGTGTAACCGATTGGCCAATTTCGCGAATCTTCAACACTGAACGACAGGGAATTGACAATAGATACCAGCAAACCAGTCTTTCATGAGGACGATCCGCTTTTGCTCGATGCACAGCTGAGCGATGAGGAGCGCGCGGTGGCTAACGCGGCGCGCAAATACTGCCAGGAGATGTTGGCTCCGCGTGTACTTGAAGCTTTTCGCGAAGGCAAGTCGGAGCCTGCGATCTACCGCGAGATGGGTGAGCTCGGCCTGCTTGGAGCAGCGATTCCCGAATCCTGCGGTGGTGTGGGTCTGAACTATGTTTGCTACGGCTTGATTACGCGTGAGCTTGAACGAGTCGACTCCGGCTACCGCTCGATGATGAGCGCTCAGTCGTCACTGGTCATGCTGCCGATTTGCGAGTTTGGCAGCGAAGCGATGAAGCAAAAGTATCTGCCCAAGCTCGTTACAGGCGAGTTGATCGGTTGCTTCGGCCTGACCGAACCCGATGCCGGCTCCGACCCGGGTGGCATGATCACGCGTGCGAAGAAGGTTCCGGGAGGCTGGACGCTGACGGGTGCAAAAACCTGGATCACGAACAGCCCGATTGCCGATGTTCTCCTGGTCTGGGCAAAGGACGAAGAGGGCGCAATCCGCGGGTTCGTCCTGGAGAAGGGCAGCAAGGGACTGTCTACGCCGACGATTCACGGCAAGGTCGGACTCCGGGTTGGCATAACTGGCGAAATCGTGATGGATGGCGTCTTCTGCCCGGACGAGAATGTTTTTCCAGACGTTCGAGGGCTGAAAGGCCCGTTTACCGGCCTCAACAGCGCACGCTTCGGGATCTGTTGGGGGGCGATTGGTGCGGCCGAGGACTGCTACACGCGTGCGCGAGACTACGTGCTCGATCGCAAGCAATTCGGCAAGCCGCTGGCCGCCAATCAGTTGGTGCAGAAAAAACTCGTCGACATGTTAACCGAGATCGCGCTCGGCCTGCAGGGCTGCCTGCGGCTGGGGCGCATGCGCGACGAAGGAAGCGCGGCAGTTGAATTGACGAGCATCTTCAAGCGCAATAACTGCGGCAAGGCTTTGGAAATCGCCCGGACCGCGCGCGACATGTTGGGTGGCAACGGCATAAGCGACGAGTATGGAGTCGCTCGCCACCTTGTCAACCTGGAGGTGGTGAATAC
>JAPOYI010000074.1 GCA_026706665.1 Gammaproteobacteria bacterium
ACGGCAACGTGTTCGCCCTCAGCGAGGACGGCATCACCTACGTGATGGAGGCCGGCCCCGAGTTCCGCATCCTGCGCGAGAACGACCTTGACGAGATGACGCTGGCGACCCCCGCCATCGCGCGCGGGAGCCTCATTCTGCGGACCCAGTCGAGGCTCTACCGCATCACGAACGACGCGCGGTGAGCGAGTTGTTGGGGTCGGCCCGATCAGGAGGGTCCGGAGCGGCGGGCGACCGCAGCGCTGACGCCCTTGTCCATCTCCCGAAGGGTTACCGGGGCTCCGGGCTTCGGCAGCAGGCCCTTCAGCGCCGTCACGGGAGCTGCTGGGGCGAGGATACGCAGGTCGCCGTCGTTTTGGACGATGAAGTCGATCCTGTCGCCCGGACTGAGGAGAAGGCGGTCCCGAACGGGCATGGGAAGGGTGACCCTTCCCATGGTGCCGAGTGTCGCCTGCCACCTGTGAGGCTGGGCCTGCGAGCGCCGTCTTGTCGCCACCGTTTTGCTACGTGGGGTTCGCATCGGCTCCCAGAAGTCCCGCTTCGACAAGGAACGGTGATGGGTCCTGCGAATGGGTCTGACCGTACCTGTCGACTGTCGTGATCGGCCACGTAACGACCAGTTCACGAGCGGCCCGAGTCATCGCCACGTACAGCCGCCGGCGTTCCTCGCCGCGTTCTCGTGACGAGCTGGCTCGATAATCCGGCACTTGTCCATCGCGCACGCCAACGAGAGCGACGGCCTTGAACTCCAGCCCCTTCGCTCGGTCCATCGTGAGCAGACGCACGCCAGGGTCCGTGGGGCGAGTCCGCAGGGTTTTCGCCAGATGCGTCAGGTAGCCGCGGGGCGACCGGTCCTGAACGGCGGCGGTCGTCCGGTAGGCTTCCCAGATCTCCGCGAGGGCGCGTGCCCCTGCCGGCCAGCCGTGGCGCTCCCCCGCCTCGGAGACCTCCTCCATGGCGTGTTGAAACTGCACGTTGCCTTGAAGGCAGCGAGTGACCAGCGCGCCAACCGATCGAAGCGCGTCGCTCGGGACCCTGCTCAGCGCCGCCACCGGGTCACTCGGGAGGTCATCCTTCGTCAACTCGCGGAGTTCGTCCAAGACGCGCCGCGCCGCTGGCACATCGCGGTGGTTCACGCCGAAAGCCAGACAATCAATGAACAATCGTGCCTCGGGCGCGGGCAGAAACACTCTGGCATCCGTCTGGACCACCGAAACGATTCCATTCCGCGTCAGTGCCTCGATTATGGGGCCTAGAGTCCAACGCGTCCTGGCAGCTACAGCGACGTCCTCCGGGGCGACCGATGGATCTTCGCCCTCGGAGAGCGTATCGCGACGTAGCCCGGCGTCAAGAAGTCGCGAGATCCACGACGCTATCCAGTTCGCTTCCACCTCCGGCGATTCCATCGGGAAGAAGCCCACTTCTCCCGGGGGCGCGTTGTCCAACGGAACTACGGGGCGATCGTCTGCGGGCCGCAAGACTGCCTGGGCTGCGCGGAGTATCTCTCTCGCGCAGCGAAAATTGTGGTGGAGATGCAGCGGGGCGTGAGCGGCAGAGGGTACGAGCTCCTGCGCGTGCAAGAATCCGCCCCCCGCGTAGCCCCTGATGGACTGCCGGTCGTCCGCCACGACGAACAAGCTGATGACATCGCCTGCGAGCCGTCGCAAGAGGTCGGACTGGATCGCCGTCAAGTCCTGGCCCTCATCGACCAGAATGCATCGGTACAGCGACTGGAAGTGTTCGAGAACCCAGGGATCTTCGTCGAGCAGATCACCCAGGCTCAGCAACATGCCCGGGAAGTCGATGGCTCCCTGCGCCCTCATGGCCGCACCGTACGAGTCCGCAAGCTCCTCCAACGAGACCCCGCGATGACGGTAATCCTCCCTGCGATCGCAATGCCGCTGCCTGAGGCGGGTCCGATGAGCGTCAATGGCCCTGAGCAGCTCCCCCATGGCACCGCCACCATCAGCGGCGGGGTCGCTACTGAGTCCGATGGACTGGAGATAACCGGCGACGATGGCGGCCCGATCGACGTCGTCACTGAGCACCACGACGTCCGGTCCAACGCCGACCTCCGTTCCATATCGCCTCAGCCAGTCAAGCGCGAAGCCGTGAATCGTGTCCGCATCCAATCGCCACAGCTCGTCCGCAATGGACTCACGCGCACGCCGCTTCAGTTCTTCGGCCGCCTTGACGGTGAACGTCACCACGAGAATGCGAAATGCCTCGCCTGCGCTGCGTTCAAGAGCACGGATGACGCGCTGTATCAAGACCTCGGTCTTTCCGCTGCCGGCCGGCGCCACAACCATCACCTCCCGGCCGACCGCGGCGATGGCGCGTTCCTGGTCAGGGGTGAACGAACGAGGAGTACGCTGGCGCACGGTTCGTCAACCCCGGGCCTCGCTCGGTACACCCGGTAGGCGCTCGAGCTTTCGAGCCAGCACGATGACGGGCTCCGGTAGGGGCTTGTCGGCCTCTCTCGCGCGGATAGCAACCTGTTCGGAAGCCCAAGGTTTATTGTCCGCCAGGAACTTCAGGTGCCGTCGGTCGCCCGTACCCAAGGGAATCCCTTCCTGGTCTGCAACCTGCTCGACCTCTTCAGTATAGCCGGCGTCGATCAGAAGCTGTTCCACCTGCTTGCCGCCACTCATGACGACCTCGTCGGAATCGGGCTCCAGTGGCTTCCCGGTAGCCGGGTTGATGAGGCTGCGCAACGCTCGAATGCCCGCAGGATCGCGGTCGGTGAAGGCCAGCCAGGGCAACTCGAGATCGTGAGCGGCGCGGATGATCGACATGGTATGCGGCTGGTTCATTGGCCCACAATCGACAAAGGAAATGCCGAGGCCCGCAGGGTTGCACCTGAAATAGCCGGAGAGCAGGGTTGGAAGCACATAACGGTCGGTGCTGCCGTCGCAGAGTACGAGTGCTCGGGCGAAGATGATCTCCCCGAACGGGCGTTCCACGAGCCGGCGGAACTGCAGGACACGCTTGGCGGTGTCGGGAGGCAAGGCGAGGACGCGGATGGAGTTGGCGGAACGGCGGATGAGCCGTACAGATCGAGGATCGGCGTCGGCGACGAGCTGCGACGAATGCGTTGACACGATGCGTTGCCCAGGCAATCGGTCCAGGAGGCCTCGCAGCGCGAAGACCGCCTGCGGGTGCAGATGCGCTTCGGGCTCCTCCAGGAGAGTGAGAAGCTGCGGTTGGAACCCGCGATCGGCGCCGAGCCGCAACTTCGCGAGGGTCTGGAAGACGAGCAGCGTAGCGAGGCTGCGGCTCCCGAGTCCGTGCTGCCGCAGGGGCAGAACGGGTTGCCGCGGCTGATGGAGCACCACTTCGGCGGTTCGGGCCAGCTCCTCCAGACGAGGAGGCAGGGGCTGGACCTCGACGCGTCCGACGCTGGCCTGTGCTTCCGCGATTCCGCCGAGGTCGCTCTGGAGCGTTCGCAGTACGGGGCTGGAGTCGCGGACGCGTCGGGCCAGATCGGCGAGATCCTGCTCGAGGGCTTCACGGCCCACGCCCTGCTCGGGATGCTGCTCGATCTGAAGGTCGGCGAGGACCCTGCCCCAGATGCTGGTGCGGTTGCCACGTTCGTCGACCAGATCTCGGGACGCATCGAGGAGGTGCGCCTCGAGCCGAGCCATCAGGTCCTGAGGCATACGGGGAGCGTTGACAGGGGTCCAGTTGCCGTCGGCACCGGGCTGGAGGAAGGACCTTCGCGTCGACAAGGCGGCGCCTTCCCGACTCGGGTGGAAAACGGTACGAATCCCGACGACCTCGGTTCCCTTGGAGGGATCCCGCTGGACGTACACGAGTCGCTGCCGTAACTCGGTCGCGAACCTCTGACCTCGAGGGGGTACGAGGAAGACGTCCACGACGGCGTCGCCCACCGCAGAGTCATCTGGCGTTCGACGGAGATCGTCATCAACGGGACGGCGGTTTCCCAGAGCGGACCAGAGCGCGAGCAGGATCGATGTCTTCCCCGCGTTGTTCTCGCCCACGAGGTAGGTGGTCCCGGGTTCCAGCTCGAGCTGGAGGTCATCGATGCAGCGGAAGTTGCGAATCGCCACGCGACGGATGCTGATGCCGCTGGGAGCGGCGGGGGGATCGGGTAGGGCGGGACTCGTCATCGGAGGATGCTCGAGGTCATTGGGGCGGGCGATCTGGCGGGGCCGACGCCCGGGAGCCGGAGTCCACGCCGGAAACGCGGACGGTGTTGACAGATTCAGAGCGGAGGGGATCCGTGACCGTTCCAGGATCCCCTCCGTTGTTGGCGGGTCGGTGAGCGGCTTCGGGGAGCGCTACTGCTCGTTCTCCGTCGCGGCGGCGGTGCGGGCGTCGACGGCGCGCTGGCCGCTGAGCGCGTTGCGG
>JAPOYI010000185.1 GCA_026706665.1 Gammaproteobacteria bacterium
GGGCGTCTATCTGTGCGAGTAGCCGGGCGATCTGGTCGTCGGCGTGGTCGAGGAATCCGGCGTAGACCTCCATCAGCCGGGCGGCGAGGCGCTTCTCGTCGTCGTCGAGGTCGTCCCAGATTTGCACGCCTGGATTGCGGGGGGCTAGGCGCTGGTTGTCGGGCAATAGGCCGAAGGCTTTTTGGCGCGCGAGGATTCGGTCGCGGGCTTTGTCCCAGCCCCCATCGAACTTGCCCTTGTATTTGTTGATGTAAGGGGCGGGCGCATGGTGGGGCGAGTGTCCGGCGGCGAACGCGACGTAGAGGAAGAAAGGCCGATCAGGATCGGCGGACACCAACTGCCGCAGCCACTTGCAGGAATGATCCACGATGTCTTCCGACAGGTGATAGCCCTCGCGCTGGGCTTGCTCGTCCCGCTCGTTGCCCGTGATCAGTTCCGGGTTCCACTGGTTCGTCTCGCCCGGCATGAAGCCGTGGAATCGGTCGAAGCCCCGCTGCAGGGGCCAGTGGTCGTAGGGGCCTGCGGGACTGGTCTCGTGGATGGACCCCAGGTGCCACTTGCCCGCGGCGAGGGTCTGGTATCCGTGCGGATGCAGCATCTCGGCCAGGTTCGCCGCCTCGCGGGAGACGAACCCACGGGTGTTGGGGAAGCCGTTGACCATCTCCGCCACCCGGCCCATGCCTACGCTGTGATGGTTGCGGCCGGTGAGGAGGCAGGTGCGGGTTGGCGAGCAGAGCGGGGTGACGTGGAAGTTGGCGTAGCGGAGGCCGTCGGCTGCGAGGCTGTCGAGGGAGGGGGTCTCGATGTCGGAGCCGTAGCAGCCGAATTCGGCGTAACCGACGTCGTCCAGGACGATTAGGAGGATATTGGGGCGTTGGGTTAGGTAGGAGGGTTCCTGTGTCCAGGCGATGGTTGATTGGGCGGTGGTGCGGTTGATAGTGCCGGTGAAGTTGCGGTTGTGTTCCATGATGGTTCGTTAGTCGCCGATGGAGGGATGCTGGATCAAGCCCGGTAGAGGTGCGTTCGTTGTCCTTAACGAGGCCATTTCTGGGCTTCGGAGTGCTGGCCCATGAAGAACGTGCGTGGCTAGGACTAGGCGGTGCGGGAGTCGAGGACGTCTTTGACGAGCATTCCAAACCAGTTCTCAACCCGCGCACCTTCATCACTTACGCAGCTGGCTTCCTTTGTGGACTGGTCACGCAAAACGATGCCAAGGTTGCTGCCGTCGTGCGTTACCTCCATCAGGCGTGACCATTGCTGCTGGGCCACTTGCACATGACGGGATGCTTCTGGAACAAATCTGGAAACATGCAACGAGCAAGTTCTCCGTAGCCCTGGATTTAGTTGTCCCGCGAGCCGAGAACTCGGGCCAAAGTAGAATACGAGCTCTTCGTAGTCACTCGGAAAGTCCAATACGACTTTTAGGCACCAAGTCCGAGCAAACCGTTGTCGCGTCCGGATCGCCCGATATGTATCTAGATCAATGAGAGGGTAGTCCTTTGCATGGACATCTCCTTGCCACTCTGCTCGGAATACTCTCGAGAGTTGACTGGAAAGATCCTCAACCTCGGAAACGACAGCCGACATCGAGTTAAACCAGTTATCGTATTGCTCCTCGAACTTGAGAAGGGTCGACTTTCCGCTACCTTTCAGTTCCGCAATGAGCTTGGTAAATTCAGAGTCGCCTTGGCGATCTTCCACGACAGCGGATTCATCAACGACCTCTTCTGGATCTGCTTCCTTCTCTTCTAGCTGTTCAACCGAACTCTCCAAGACGTCGCAGAATAGATTAATTAGATCAGTGAGATTTCCCCATAGCCCGGGCTCCTTACTATTGCACTCCTCAAGGGCGTCATAGTAGCGATCCCGGTTCTCCCAAGGCAATAAGAACCCTGGTAAGTGCTCTCGCCACATAAAGTAGTTGGCCAGTAGACGCGCCACTCTGCCATTACCATCGGAGAACGGATGAATCGAAACGAATCTAGCATGGGCCTCAACGGCCTGAATTATCGGCGACAGCAGCTTGAATTCTCCTGAATTGAGTCGTTCAAGCATGTCCTGGCGTAGCTGCTCGACCTGCACGAAGTCAGGCGGGACGAAAGAGGTCTGAGAAATTGCTAGCTTTTCCTTCCTGAAACTGCCCGGAGATGCTCGTTCGTCACCTCTCATCGTCAGCTCGTGTACCTGTCTGAGCGTCACCGCATTGAAGGGCTGAGCATCTTGAGAGAGCTCCTCAACGAAATTAAAGGCATCCCGAAGATTAACCGCTGCCATCGTATCGTTGATAACCATTGGCGCATTCATGATCTGCCCCTGTTCATCAATAATGCCCAATTTGCCTATCGTGCTGGCAATGCTATCCGGAGGCTCTCGCAACGTTTCGCGTGCGCCGTTGAGGACTATTTGCGTGTCACCGCGATCCAAAAGACTCCCTTCAATTCGATTTGAATGGTAGATATAGTCAATTATCTCTTGCTCGTTGAGTTCGGTGATTGCCTTCTCTCACTGGACGGTCGATCCGAGAATAGTTTCGATTCGCCCGACAAGGTCACCAGCCCTCCGTTCCGCTCTCGGGTCCCAACTGTAGCTGCTTGGAAGGGGCTGAAGAAGGTCAGGATCTTTTACGTTAACGTATGCAACTTGTGAATTGTCTATGCCAAAGTCGACCGCAAAGAAGGTGTCTCCTTCAAGTCCGGATAGATCGTGTAGATCGATTGGTTCCAGTTCGTAGCTGAGATTATCGTTAGTATCGACGGTCAACCTTGCAAACCCATCCTCTTGAAGGGTTAGCGCAAGTATTAATTGCCGGCCTGGGCGTTGATCTCTAGATCGAGCTATCCGTTGCCAACTGTTGAGAAGAACCTCCACATCCTCAGCGCCTGAGAGTTTGGAGAAACGGTAGAACAACTCCCTTGTACCCTGTTTAAGATTAAACCTCCAAGTTCTTGGCCTGTTCAGCATCAGACCTATTTCCTTAGGGGCCTTTAGGAGAATCCCATTGGCCAGATCTCCTTGGGACTTATAGTTGCTCCTGATTCTAAGAGGTCGATACAGATTATCGCCGTTGTGGCCACACTCGAATTTAAGATCTTCTTGGAGATAGGCGCTTACGCGACTTGGCATCATTTCGTGATGGCGCGAGTTGGCTGCGGCCTCGATGGCTAATCCTTGTGCAACCGCGCACCTATAGTCTGCCGAAACAATGAACCTTGCCTCGGAAAATCTCGACAACGGACGCAGCTTGTTTTTTACAAGGCGCTGAACGAGGCCCATCTGGCAAGTGCCTCCTGCGAGCACGACAATGTGAACGTTTTCAGCGACAATTCCTTTTTCCTCTACATCTTCTAGGCTCTCGTCAAGCGTTGCATCAACAGCTGGCCATACCTTGTCTACGAAGACCCTCTTGATGAGGGCCGCCGTGAGTTCTACTTGTTGCCCATTCCAATCAAATGTCGTGCTATTGCCGAGGTTGGCATCGTCCCAATTGACTTGCGTGGACGACAATTTCTCCTTTGCGACTTTGATCTCTCGCTCTAGTTGACTACTTGGTCCTCCTAGAGCCAGCTCCTCAGCGATACCTGCGTCAAGCGTTGTCCCGCGAACTTCCGTCGACTTGACGCCGTGTGGGACGTGATTGACTCCCCCACGAGCGAGTCGACCGTGTTGCGTTGTTTGGATTAGACATACGTTGGTTGTTCCGCCCCCAATGTCGACGATCAATACGTTTTGTCGGCTTCCAACATCCCGAATCTCGCCCAAGTTCATATGGTATTGAAAGACAGCGAACGGCTCGGGCCAAAACCGTGGCTTTGGGTAGCCGAGTTGTTCGAAGACGCGTTCAATCTTGCGTTTGTAGTTCTGCTGCCAGCGAACTTGGTCTTCGGAGGCCGTAGGGGGAATCCCCAGGATCGTTTGAGGCTTTTCGATAATCTCGGGCTCATTTCCGAGTGTCTGCTCCAGCATTGCCTTGAAGTAACTCAAAGCCACTTCGTCCAGCGTCGTTTCGTGCAGCAACTTCGCTAGATCGGAGTTGGTTGCCACCTCAGTTTGCAACTCCGCATTCGATTTCCCCAGCAACATCTTCCAATTGCGCAGCTTGAGGAACGATGCTTCGACAGCCTGGTCCGCCTCTTCGCCTATCAGGACATCGCCACCATCAATCGGAACGGCGACCACAGTCGCTATGCCATCTGGGCACGCTGGAAGGGAGTCAACCTTCATTCGAGCTGGGGGTCTGATCGCTTAGGCTCCTCGTCAATGCTCTCAATGATCGTAGCATCACCCACCGGATGCGGCGAGCGGGTCCCGTGCCCGACGAGTGAGTTCAAGACATCGGCAGACGGCCTGTTACTCTGATCTGTAGAAAAGCGCGCGCTGATCGTCTGGACCTGCCCCGCTTCGGTGGACAGTTTAACATTTGGGCAAGGGGGCCTTGCGTCCTCCTGGCCCCTGGTCGGGGCGATTCCCCGATTCGGAGCGACGCCGTCGATGCGCGCCGCCCGTTTTTGAACGGGCGGGCGGCGCGCCCACGCGACACCGGACCGCGTATCCGCGCGCTCACGCCGCCCCCCGCATCCAGTCCCAACCGCCCCGGCGCTCGAACTCGGCCGGACTCAGATAGTCGATGGACGAGTGGCGGCGCCCGGTGTTGTAGAACCCCTCGATGAAGTCGAAGATCGCAAGCTCCGCATCGCGCCGCGTCGCGAACGCCGACCGGTCGATCAACTCGCACTCCAGCGTGGCGAAGAAGCTCTCGCACAGCGCGTTGTCGCAGCAGTCCCCCGCCGCGCCCATCGACAGCCGCACGCCGGCCTCGCGGCAGCGGTTGCCGAACGCGATCGACGTGTACTGCGAGCCCCGGTCGGAGTGGTGGACCACCCCGCGCGCCCCGTGCTGCCCGAGCGCCATGTCCAGCGCGTCCAGCATCAGCCGGGTCGCCAGTTCGGCGCCCATCCGCCAACCGCTGGCCTTCGAACGTCCCCAGGTACTCCTCGAACTCCGCCGTCACCGCCGCCTCGATCAGCCGCCGCGCGCCGCCGCGAAGAAGGTCGGTGAGGGGATCGGAAACCTCTGCCGGCGCCGCCAGCGAAACCACATTATCTTTGCTCATGTGCGGTGTGCTCCTCTTGCTGAAACCTTGAAATCGCAAAACTCGATTTCAGCAGAGACACCCCGCACGACTGAACTCACCCGTACACCACTTTCGACCATAGCTCGGAACAAAATACGTTCCAAGGTACCTCGTTGGGAATGGCCCGTGCCCAGCGTGCGGTCGACAAATCGATCAATCCAGCGGTACATGGGATACTGACATCAAGTCGTCGTAGTCGGAGAGAGAACACGTGAGTACCCCGTTCTTGGACCAACTGAACCTTGTTGTCGGCGACATGACGCAGTCGATCAGGTTCTACCGCGCGATCGGCCTTGAGATCCCTGACGATACGGTCTGGAGCACGGACACGGGAGCCCATCACGTCGTCATGACAATGCCGGACGGGTTTGAACTGGCACTCGACAGTCACGCCCTGGCCGAGTGCTACAACGCAGGTTGGCGTCCTTTCAAGGGCGAGGGCAACCGATCCGTCATGAGTTTCCGGTACGCGGATGCCGAAGAGGTAGACCGGGTCTTCGAACACGTCGTCTCCCTGGGCTATGGCGCTTCGCAGCCGCCGTATTACACGTTCTGGGGTTCGCGCTACGCCATCGTCGTCGACCCGGACGGCAATCACGTTGGACTGATGAGCCCGCCGGACCGGGCCCATCGCGGGGCACCGCCCAAGATCTGATCCGAATCGGGGTTACCGCAGTTTCGGCAGCACCTCGCGCGCGAGGCAGTCCCGAACCTCGCGGAGCTCTGTCGGATCGGCACCTCGCGATCCATGCATCATGCAGACCCGGCCGAGCGGTACCTGATCCAGCATCGCGCCGAGTCGATCAACCACCTGTTGCGGCGTGCCGACCACGCCAAACCGGTCGATGAAGGCATCGTCGACCTTTTGCAGGTGGACCGCGCGGACGTCGCCGTGCAGTGCCAGTTGGTAGTGCTCGCCCACGTCTTGCACGACGCTGCGCTCGGTGGTCGCGACTTCGTCGAGCGGCGCGCCGCGCATGCTGGAGAAGTGCGCCATGGTGCCGATGCTGCCGCGCACGACGCGGCGAGCGACAGCGACATCCGAGTGTGCGGCCACGTTCAGGTAAGCGCCCGTAGCGAGGGTCGCTGGATCGAGGCCGGCCGCTTCCCGCGCCGCGCGGGCACGGTCGATGTTGCGCTGCATGCGCTCGGTGTCCGCACCGACGGCGACAGTGATGGAGTCGGCCACGCGGCCAGCGACCTCGGAGACGCGCGGTCCCGTGGCGGCGATGTCGACGGGCGGTTTGGGGATGCCCTCGATCCATTTCAGGTGTGCCGGGTGATCGTTCTGGACAACGGCTTCGCCGCGCAGATAGCCCTGCACCTTGGCGACGTAGTCCTCCAGCACCGCAACTGACGCCGGTCGAAGCCCAAGGTGACCGAGCGAGGAGTCCCCGCGACCTATCCCGAGGATCGCGCGGCCGTCGGATTCGATCTGCACGGACAGGATCGCCGCCGCGGTGACCGCGGCGTTGCGGGTCAGCGGATTGGTGACACCGGTGCCGAGGCCGAGGCGCTCGGTCGAAATCGACGCGATGGCCAGCGATTGGTAGACATCGCCGTTGTGATGTTGGCTGTCGGTGAAGAGCATGCCGTCCCAGCCGTCATCCTCGTAGCGCCTGGCGATGCGTCCGGCGCGGCCGGGAGCGGCAAAGTTCGTTACCCAGAATTCGGTTTTCATGCGTGTTCAACCTGGAGCGTTCCAACGCCATGATAAGGAAAACTACGGAGACGCCGTCGTCGGGAGCGGAGTGTCGACCGGCAGATTGACCCGTCAGCCAGATGTCGCGTCGGCGATGAGTGACAGCATTCGGGCGATGAAGTTGTCCTTGTGGTAGATGGATTCCTCGTGATCGCCGGTACGCACCACCACAAGACCCCGTGACGGTATCCCGGAAATGACCTGCCCCCGCGTACCGTACATGAGGAACGTATCGTCGGGTGCGCCGGGAAGCAGCTTGTGCGGGATGTTCCTGCCATCCATCTGGCAAAAGGCGTCACCGTTCAGGTGGTGGAACAGCGCGAACGAGGGATTGACTTCCGGGGCCTGCACCCGGATCAGGTTGTCGGCATAGTCGGCGTTGACGAATTCTTCGCCCTGCCACTTGCCGTGATCCAGGATGATCTGGGCCGACTTGGCGAAGTCGGTGGGCACCATCTTGATCGACTGGTAGCCGAGAAACACCTCGCCTTTCCCGGTGCCCGTGGCGTAGTTGAGCACCCAATGCGTGCCGGCCGCGAACTTGAGCGGCACGAATATCTCTTCAGCGGTCAGGTCCTCCAGGCTCTTGCCGGAGGCGCGTTCGAGGGCGGTGAACAGCAGCCGGTAGGCCGAATTGTTGTAGGAGTAGCGGGTAAACGGCGGCGCGACGACCTCTCGCGTCAGGGCGGTTTGAAGCTGCGTAATCCCGCGTTGTCCGGCGGACTCCACTTCCGCTGTGACGTTGAGGGTGCCCGGCATCATCGCGAGGACATTGTGGAATGTGAGTTGCGCCTGCGCCTCGGGCATCTCGGGCACGAAATCCCGGACTGGCTGGTCGAAGCTCGCGACGTGGCCGCGCCGAATCGCACGCCCGACGAGCAGGCTGAACATCGACTTGGTGCCGGAATAGGTCTGCTGCAGATCCGAGGCCGTCTTGCCATTCCAATACTGCTCGTGCGCCAGTCGGCCGCCGCGGAGGATCAGCAGACTGTCGGAGTTGTGGTCGGCGGCAACGTTGGCGGCCCTCGTTACAAGAGCGGCGTCCATTCCCGCGGATTCCAGCGTCGTCGAAGGCCATCGGAAATCTTCGCTTGCGCGGAAGATCTTTCCGGGACGCATGGATACGCGGATTTCGTTTGCCACGGGTGTCCCTTGAGAAAATGGGCGATGGTCGAGCGTGAGCCACGGCACTTCATCGGTCAAGCGATGCGGTGCGATTCCAATGCGACCGAGGCTGGGAGACGGGCTTGGCAGACGCCCTCAAGGCGTTTTCGTGGTGGTCCCCTCCTGCGCCCTATGCCGACGGATCGCGCTTCGGACGCAACCGCAGTCCGAACCGAGCGTTCAGCGGCGTCCAGCCAACAGGCCGAGCGCGCTGAGAAAGCGCCCATTCAGCACGGCCACCAGCGTTTCCGCCATGGCGAAACTGATCTTGCCGCGGGAGAACAGCACAAGCGAACGCAGCGGCGTGTCGGCAGCCATGCGCTCGACCATCTTCTGTGTCGCCTTGTCCCTGCCACCCAAGCGTTGGATGAACCGCGCCTTGAAACGCCTGGCGACCAGGCCGCCGAGCCAGGTCGTTTCGAGTTCGGACAACGTGGAGTTGAGGTGGAACGGCCGTATTCCCTCGGGCGGCGGAACGGGCGTACCGAGCATGGCGGCGAAAGTCTCATCGTCGACACGCAGTTGCGTGTCCTGGAATACGGGTCGGTCCTTGCCGTTGGGTGGGGACGCTTCGGCGCGGCCCTGCTCGCCATCCACCACGAACCGTTGGCGCAGGCGGATGTCACGGCTCGACGCGCCGATGCGCATCTCGTACTCGCCGGGTGCGGCCGCCCAATCGCTCGCCTTGACGTCGTAGAAGGTGAAGGCGCGCGGGTCCAGGTCGACGGTGACCGACTCGCTCGCGCCGGCCTCAAGCATGACCTTGGAGAACCCGCGCAACTCCTGTTCTGGACGATAGGGGCCGGAGTTGTCTATGCGGTGGACATAGACCTGCACGATCTCGGCGCCGTCGACCGTGCCGCTATTGGTCACCGTCAGCGCCGCCCGGCAGGGTTTGCCTTCATCCCGGACGACCTGGAGATCCTCGTATTCGAACTGCGTATAGCTGAGCCCGTGTCCGAACGGAAACAACACAGGTCGGCTGAAGCTGTCGAAGCAGCGATATCCGACATAGAGTCCTTCGCGGTATTGCACCTGCCGACTCTCGCCAGGAAACCACTGGTCCGAGGGAACGTCGGCCTGGCGCCGCGGAAACGTCTCCGCCAGCTTGCCGCAGGGCGTCTGGCGGCCGAAAAGGAGGTCAGCCACGGCGGCGCCGCCGGCCTGGCCGCCGAGATAGGCTTCGAGGATCGCCTTTGGCGACTCCACCCAGGGCATTTCCACCGGTGCGCCGTTGGCGAGTACGACGACCGTGTTGGGGTTCGCCTCGCATACCGCTGCAATCAGGTGGTCATGCTGGTCGGGCAGCCGCATGTGGGGGCGGTCGAAGCCCTCGGACTCGTACACCGAGGGCAATCCCGCAAAGACCACGGCTGCGTCGGCCTCGGCGGCCAAGGCCGCGGCTTCCTCGATAAGCCGGGGATCGGATTCACTCAGTTCCGGGTCGTAGCCCCGCGCGTAGAGGAGGGGATCGGGGGCACTGGATCCGACGGTACCCCGCATGGCGTCGAACGCGCAGTCGAGCCGGGTAGGCGTCACGCGTGAACTGCCGGTGCCCTGGTACCGGGGCTCTTTCGCGAAAGCGCCGATCACCGCAATTCGCGCATCGCGTCGAAACGGCAGCGCATTGCCGTCGTTCTTCAGCAGGACCGCTCCCTCGGCCGCGGCGCGGCGCGCGAGGGCGTGGTGGTCCGCTTCGGCGAATGAGGATGTGGAGCTTGACCGTGCCCTGCTTTTCAACACCAGCTCGACGACGCGCGCGACGCTTCGCTCCAACACGTTTTCGTTCAGATCTTTCCGGCGCACGGCGGTGACGAGCTGGCGGTCATTCACACCGCCACTCGACGGCATCTCCAGGTCGTTTCCTGCTTCGATGCCCCGGGTACGCTCGTTGGTCGCTCCCCAGTCCGTCATCACCGCGCCTTCGAACTCCCAGTCCCGCCGCAGGACGTCGTTCAGCAGCCAGCCGTTCTCGCTGCAATAGATACCATTGAGGCGGTTATAGGCGGACATCACAGTCCACGGTTGGGCGTCCCTGATCGCAATCTCGAATCCGCGCAGGTGGATCTCCCGCAGCGTGCGCTCGTCGGCGATCACGTCGACCACCATGCGCCGGTGTTCCTGGTCGTTGGCGGCGAAATGCTTGACGCAGGCGCCGACCCCGCGTGACTGGATGCCCTTCACCATGGCGGCCGCAAGGCGACCGGACAGCAATGGATCCTCAGAAAAGTACTCGAAGTTGCGGCCGCAGAGGGGATGACGCTTGATGTTCATTCCCGGGCCGAGCAGCACGGCGACATCTGCGGCTGCGGCTTCGGTGCCGAGCGCTGCGCCGACCTCGCGCAGCAGGTCCACATCCCAGGTGCTTGCCAGCGCGGACGCGGTGGGGAAACAGGTAGCGGGGAGGTTCCGGGTCAGGCCGGAGTGGGTTCCGGGCGCCGCCTTGCGCACACCGTGCGGACCGTCGGTGAGCGTAATGGATGGCAGGGCGAGACGGGCGATCGCCGGTACGCGCCAGACATCGGCACCGGAGCACAGTTCGGCCTTTTCCGACAGCGCCATCCTTGCGACGATGGCCTCCGCGCTCACCCGGGTCATCTGATGCCGCGCCGTTCTTCGAGCGTGGCGCGGATTTCCCTCGCCCTGCTCTCGGTGATGCCGTAGGTCGCGATCAGCGCCATGGCGAGCAGCGATGTCGCGAACGGCACCGCGACGTCGAAGACGCGCATGAGGAACAGCGTGCGCTCGGATTGCGCGCCGCCCAGTTCCACGTCGAAGCCGGTGGCGTTCAGCAGGAAGCCGCTGGCGGCGAGGGCCGCCGCCATGCCGAGCTTCACGACCCACCAGAAGATCGAGCCGTACATGCCCTCGCGGCGTTCACCGGTCCTGAGTTCGTCCTGATCGCAGACGTCCGCGATCATGGAGCCCATCAGTGTGAAGAGGCTCCCGAGACCGAACGCCATGAGCGGGGCCGGCAGCAGCAGCAGCCAGGGATTTTCGGGGTCGTAACAGAACCACTTGAGGCCGTATCCCACGGTTGAGATGCCGACGCAGACAAAGAACGCGTGCCGCTTGCCTATGTGCGTGCCGAGCAGCGTGGTCAGGACGATGACGACGAAAGTGGCAATGGCACCCAACATGCCCACGTAACCGATCCAGATCGCGGCGGCATCCTGATCGCCCGCGAATACGTAGAAGATGATCACGTATGCCTGGAATGCGGCAATGAGTTGGAAGCCGTTGAAGACGAGGAATGTCGCGCCGCAGAGTTTGAGGAAATCGATGGACCCGAGGGTCTTACCGAATCCGACGATGAAATCGGTGACGGCCTTGATGGCGATGGCCAGCACCTGGGTGGCCGCGGCCCCGCGCTTCGCGGTCGGATGGGAATGCTCGCCCGGGGCGTACCGCTCCCGCAGGAATATCGCCGGCAAGATGCCGAGGCCTGCGCAGGCGAGGGCAAGCACGATGGCAAGCGCTGCGGCACCGCCGCGCATGTCGCCGAATCCAGGCAGTTCCATGAACCACAGGAACCAGGGCGCGACCAGCCATGCCCCCTGGGCGATGAAGTTCTGCACGCCCATGAGCCGGGTGCGCTCGTTGTAGTCCGGCGTCAGTTCGTAGCCGAGGGCGACCCAGGGGGTCGCGAACACCGTGTAGGCGAGATAGAAGACGAACGACCCGACCAGGAAGTAGTTGAAGTAGAACGTTTCGCTGCGGCCTTCGGGAAGCTGCCAGAGCAGTGCGAGAAGCAGGGGCGCGGCGATGGCGCCGCAGAAGATGTATGGCCTGCGGCGACCCCAGCGGGACCGGGTGTGATCCGAAACGTGGCCCATGACGGGATCGGTGATCGCATCCGTCAGGCGGGGCAGGGCGCCGAGCAGCCCCACCAGGGCGGGGTTCATGCCGTAGCCCAGGTTGAGCGCGATCATCATGCCGCCGCTGCCGGCGGCCAGCAGGTTGTTCGCGAGTCCGCCCGCGCCGTAGGCACCCATCTTCAGGGGATGGATGCGGTCTTGGGGGGCGGTCTGGGAGCGTGTCTGCGGTGCGCTCACTGCCGTTTGCCGTAGACCAGGAACGGGATATTTGCGTGTGCCGCGTGGCCCTGGCCATCGTAGGCCATGACGAACAGTCGATACTGGCCGGGGGAATCGGGTGCGACCACGGTCACCTGGGCCTGTGTCGGGTCGCCGGCAAACGCGCCGTCCAGGTCCGCGATCGATGCTTCGAAATCGCCGCCCACTACGGTTTCAGTGCTCTCCGGCTTGATGCTCCAGTGAAAGACGAGGCGATCCCCGTCCGGGTCGGTGGCATCGGTCTTGGCCGGGTAGCGCTTTCCGGCCGCCAACCGGACGCTATCGGTCGCCGGGCGCCGAGCGAGTCGCATCGAGCGAATGGCGGGTGCCTGGTTCGCCGGGACGCGCCCCGTCCAGACCGCCTCCAGGACATCGACCGCCGCGGTGGACTCGCCGGTTTCGGTGAAGAGACTGAACCAGGTGTGCGTCCGTTCCTGCTTCTGGCCCCAGAGGAACGCGTAGGAGCCGAGACACGGGCCGAGAAACGGCGCGATGAGCGTTCGATAGCTTTCGAGGTAGTGGCGTCCTTTCTCCGTACTGGTCTGCTCGATGGGCGCTCCCCATCGGGTCTTCCCGACCTCCCAGTGGCCGAGGGGTCCCCACTCGGTGATCATGAACGGTCCCTCGCGCAGGTACTTGATGGCCCTTGGCATCAGGGCGAGCGCCCCGTAGGCCTGCAGGCTGATGAAGTCGAGGTCCGGTGCCCGCTCGCGCACAAGTTCGACCGTCTCCCTGTCCAGGGCCGAGATCGTGGTCGTGGTCGGGTGGTTCGGGTCGAGCGCGTGGATCAGGCGAGAGAGTTCGTTGACCTCGTTGTAGACGCGCGGGTTGGTATGGCGCATGTCGAGTTCGTTCCCGATGATCCAGGCGAGGAGGGCGGGGTGGTCCTTGTGGCGCTCCACCGCGTTCTCGACGTTCTGCCGCTGTCCGGCGATGCTGGCCGCGTCGTCGTAGTCGAAGCCGAAACGTTCGGCCGCCACCGGCAGGCCCATCGAAACGGTCAGTCCGTGCTCGTGTGCCGAGTCGAGGGTCTCCTCGGCTTCCTCGATGCCCCAGGTGCGGATGGAGTTGCCGCCGCGCGCGGCGACCGTCGCGAGGTCGACGCCAGCGGCGCCGGCGCCCCTGACGAGGTACGGCTTGCCGTCTCGCACAAGCGTGAAGCCGCCCTCGTAAGCGGCGACTTCGACCGGAACGGGGTCACCGAAGACGGCAAGTGTGGCGAGGGTGAGTGCCAGGCCCAGGCATCGGCTGCAACAGTTCATTCCCAGATATTTCCGAAATCTGAGGGTCTCGCCATGGAGGCGCGGACCACCAGGTCGCACTGGAATGTCTCCTGCCGGGGGGATTCACCGGCGAGGCGCGCAATGAGGAGTTCAGTGGCTCGGGAAGCGATCGCCGCGATGGGCTGTCGCACTGTCGTCAGTGCAGGCCACGTGTGCGTTGCGGTGGGCGAGTCATCGAAACCGGCGACGGAGAGCGTGCCGGGGACGCTGACGCCCTGTTCATGGGCGGAAACCACCACGCCCGCCGCGGTATCGTCGTTGCAGGCGATGATGGCGGTGGGCGGAGGGTCAAGTTGCCAGAGGGCGTGGAACCCGCGCTTGCCGGAGTCGAAGTCGAAACTCCCGTCGACGATCAGAGCGGGATCGACGGTGAGGCCGCGATCGCGAAGACAGTCCCGGTAGCCTTCCAGGCGCCTGTCGGTGGCGCCGTGCCGGGCGTCCCCCTTGATGAACCCTATGCGTCGATGTCCGCGAGACAGCACGTGTTCGGTGAGCGTTCGGGAGGCCTCGACATCGTCCGGTTTGACGGAAATCCAGGCTGGATTCGTTTCCCGCGGCGAGATGAGGGCGAATGCGATATCGCTCTCCACGAGGAGCGAGGTGATGTCCGGGCGGTCGGCGATGGGTGCGGTGAGCAGGAGGCCGTCGACGCGGGTCTGGCGCGCGAACTGGCGAACCATTGCGGGTGCCAGGTCCTCGTTGCATGGACGCAGCATCAGCGCGTGTCCAGCGGCTTGGCAGGCCGCATGAGCGCCCTCAAGCAGCTTCTGGATGTAGCTGAATTCGTGCGGGTTCTCGTAGAGCAGGCCGATGGAGAAAGTGCGCCGGCCGGCGAGGCCGCGCGCCGCCGGGTGCGGCTCGTAGTCGAGCGCCGAAACCGCTTGCATTACCCGTTCCCGGGTCGCCGGGCGGACGTTCGGCTCGTTGTTGACAACCCGGGAGACGGTCTTGATCGAGACGCCGGCGCGTTCGGCGACTTCACGGATGGTCGCGCCGCCGCTGCTAGCCGGCATGGTTTGCAGGGTGTCTTTTTGCGTCAGCAGTTATCATTTATTTTCAGATAGATACAACTGTTTCTTGAACAGCAGAACTCAATCTCCGGTGACATCACGTGGCAGCGCTGACGTCGAAACGAGAGCTACAGTAGCCGGTTCGCCCCGGATGTCCTTCCCTACAGGTCGCCGAACCGGTAACTCGCCCGGATGCCTGCCAGGCGCGGGCGCGTGAAGAACCGGGTGTTGTCGAACTGCGTGATGATCTGCGCCGCCTCGTGCACGTCGCCCGTGACGTTGCTCATGAACCCTTCCACCCGCAGGCGTCCGTTGCTGTGCGAGAAACCGACGCCGGCATCGACCGACACGAAACCCTTCACCTCGTCGTTCAGGCGCAGGCGTGGATTGTTCGGGTTCAGGAAGTCGATGCTGTTGAAGATCGTGCGGTACTGATCGTCGCGCCAGCCGACGGAAATCACGTAGTCGAGGATGCCCCACGGAGTGCCGATGGCCTGGGAGATCGAACCGTTGATCTGGTACTTGGGCGTATGCGGCAGACGGCGGCCATCGATGGACCGGAATACGGCTTCGTCGGGCGCGACGTCCGCCTGGAAGCGAAAGTCCTGGATCGGCAGCGCGGACTGGATCTGGGCCTCCAGCCACAGCGCGGTCCAGTTGAAGTTGAAGCCCATCGGCAACTGGAAGCCGCCGTCGAACTGGATGCCGTAGATCTCGGAGTCGGCGGCGTTGTAGCTGAACGACACCACCAGCGATCCGGCCCCGGTTTCCTCGGGGTCTATCAGCGTCGCGCCGCCCACGGTGAAGTCGAGCGCCTGCTCCACCGAGAGGAGCGAGGTGAACACCTGGTCGGTGTAGTCGTAGTAGAACGCGGACGCGTTGAACCGCGTCGGCACGTCGCCGAGTTGGAACTCGTTCTTCCATCCCGCCTCGTAGACGACTACCTGTTCTTCGTCGTAGGTGGGTGCCACGGGTAACCCGGTTTCGCCGCTGAACGTGTCGTTGAATCCCCCCGACTTGTGGCCGGTGGAGACCATGGCATAGCCGAGGGCGCCGTCGAAGTCGCGTTCGATGCGCACGCGCCAGTCCATGAAGTCGTTCTGCATCTCGCCGAACTGCGGCGTGATCGAAGTGTTCGGGTTGATGATCGCGACGAAACTGAACAGGCCGTCGGGCGGGCAGTAGAAATCGTCCTGGTTCTGGGTGTCGACGCAGGGCACCTTGTCTTCCCGCGCCGCGCCGCCGCCGTAGGTTCCCTTCGAGAAAACCGCCTCGACATTGTCGCGGGCGCCGAACCGGGCGATGCCGTCGTAGTAGAACGCGAGGTACTCCTCGTCGGACACGTTGCCGTCGCCGTCGGTGTCAGGATCGAAGATCGTGCGGTCGCGGGCGGCGAATCGGAAACCCTCCGTGCCGACGCGCACGCCGCCGCAGCAGGAAAAGTTGCGCCCGCCGAGGGCGAAGGCATAGCGCGCATTGACGCCGACGCGGGACTTCTCCTCCCCGGTGAAGCGCAGGCCCGCGGTCAGGCGCGTGATGTCGGTGAGATGGTAGGTGACGTCGCTGTAGATCGACGTGGAACTCGAGTCCGTGTTCGGCTGGTTGAACTCGATGCCCTGGAAGAACAGCCCCCGGTCGCCGGCGGAACCGAGAAACGTGTACTGGTCTTCCTTGAACCAGAAGAGCCCCGCCGTCCACGTCCATGGACCCGTGTCGCCGTAGAACCGCAGTTCCTGGATGTCGGAGACGCTGTCGGTGACGAACTGGAATCGGGACCAGTTGTCGTAGACCTCGTCGACGGGTTGCAGGGTATCCGCGACGCCCCGCCAGTCCGGCGAGAGCGGGGTCGCCGCGTCGTAGTCGTACAGCAAATCCCGGCGGCTACCCGTGTATTCCAGTGTCCCCCAGTCGAAGTCGTAGGTGACTTCGAGCTTCGCGCCCCAGTGGGTGGTATCGAGGATCGGCGTGAATGCCCGCGCATAGACGTCTCTGGGATCCTCTATGTCCTCGGGATGGACGCTGTTGCCGAGCGGGTTCGCGTAGTTGGTGCCGGTCCAGCCGGTGCCCTGATCATGCACGCTGTCGAAGGCGAGGAGAACGCTCAGCCGGTCGCTCAGGTCGTAGAGGAACTGCAGGCGATAGCCCGTATTGTCCGCGGCTTCCGCCGTTTCGAGGTCGAGGGGGCCCACGTCGTTGTAGTAGGAGGAGTGCTCGAAGGAATACCCTGCGAGGCGCACCGCGGCGTTCTGGCCCAGGGGCAGGTTGACGACCCCGCGGTAAACCTGCTGGTCGTAGTCGCCCATCTCGGCTTCGACGGCGAGTTCCGTGCGCCCGAGCCCCGGCCGCCAGGGAATGATGTTGACGGAGCCAGCGGTCGCGTTGCGGCCGCGCAGGGTGCCCTGGGGACCCACGTTGACTTCAACGCGGCCGATATCGAAGAAGGCGGAGCCGATGCCGGCGGTGCGCGGCAGGTAGACGCCGTCCAGGTGCGTGGCTGCCGCGGGGTCGCCCAGTTCCGTGTTGTTGGAGGAACCCACGCCTCTGATCCAGACCTCGACGTTGCCGCCCTTGTTGCCTATCTCGAGGCCGGGCGCCAGCTCACTCAGGTCCGTGAGATCCTGGGCGCCCTGCATCTTGAGGTCGTCGCCCTGGAAGTTGTAGGCGGTCGCGCCCAGGTCCTGGAGGTTCTGCTCGCGCCGCTCGACGGTCACGATCATCTCTTCGTCGTAACGGATCGGTTCCTCTTCCGCCTCATCAGTCTCCGCTTCGCCGGCCATCGCGAACGGCGCGAAGGCGAGCAGGGACAGCGCCACGAGGATCGTCGCCCCGACGGGCGTCGGCTCCTGCGCTAAAACCCGATGAACTGCTATCTGCATTGTGTTTCGCTCCATCTCATCACCCCCGCCGCTATTGCGCCTGTAGCAGGCGAATGTTGTCGATGCGCGCCACCGCGCCCTCGGCGTTCCCCCAATCGGGGAAGAACATCACCAGTTTGAGATCCGAAATATCCAGGCCCGCCAGCTCCATGCCCAGGCTGAAGCTGTAGCGTTGCCAGTCCGCGCCAGGCATCGGATTGCCCGCCGCAGTCAGCAGGACCTCTACTGCAGTCGCAGCGCCGCTGCTCTCAAGTTTGAGGCGCCACTGTGATCCCTCCGGGGGCGGCGACACCTCCTTGAAGTCGAATTCCAGCGTGCCGCCGGCCATGGCGCTGGCGTCCAGACCGGCCGTGGCCTGCATGCCGGTCACGGTGGCCCCGGCACCGAACGACAGTTCGATGACGCTGCCGTGGTCCTCGTCGTCGGTCACCTCGGCGAACGTTGCCGCGCCGCAGCAGTCCCACAGGAACCAGCCTTCTGCCAGGGCGTCTCCGTAGAGTTCGATCGACGCGATTTCCGGTACGAAGCGGACATTGTCGATCCGGCCCACCGCACCGTCGGCATTGGCCCAGTCGGGAAAGATCATCACCAGCTTCACGTCGCTGAGATCGAGCCCCGCAAGGTCTCCGCTCAGGGTGAAGCGGTAGTGCTGCCAGTCGGGCCCCGGTTCCGGGTTGCCCCCGTGGGTCAGGACGACCTCGACCGCCGTCGCGGCATTGCTGCTTTCGAGTTTCAGGCGCCAGACCGAGCCTTCCGGTGGCGGCGACACTTCCTTGAAGTCGAACTCCAGCGTGCCCGAAGCGAGACTGCTCACGTCGATACCCTCGGTCGCCTGGAACCCGGTGACCGTGCCGGTGGCCCCGAAGGAAAGTTCGACCACGCGTCCATGTTCGGCGTCGTCGTCGACCTCGCCGAAAGCGGCGCCGCCGCAGCAGTCCCACAGGAACCAGCCTTCGGCGACGCTGTCGCCGTACAGTTCGACGGCTGCGGTTCCCCCGGGCCCGCCGCCGCTTGGCCCCTCGCCGGGCAGCCACTGTACGTTGTCGAGTTCGAACGTCTGTTCAACGCCCTGCTCCGTGGGAAATATGACGATGCCGGTATTGACCGTGGCGAGGTTCAGGCCACCGCCCAGCAGTTGCGCTATGGGGACATCTACGGTCTCCCATTCCTCATCGCCGACCTTGCCGATGTGCTGGTCGCCGCTGGTGCAGGGGAAGATGCAGTCGATCTTCATGGTCATGCCGGCTTCGTTGCCGCCGTAGTCGTCGACCTTGATGTCGAAGCTCACCGAGCCGGGTGCGTAGGCAGCCAGGTCCACGCCCATGCTGGACTGGATGAACCAGACGCCGAACGCCTCGCTGTCCGAGAAGCTCACTTCGAGGATATTGCCCCGGGTGGCATCTCCGATTTCCTTCCACTGCACCTTGTTGGCGGGATTGGCCCCGTCGGTGTAGTTGACCCAGTTGGTGCCCGAGTCGGCGGCGGCGATACCCGCGTCCCAGGTCGGATCGACGGCGTCGATATAGACGAGTTGCGGTTCGCCGGCAGCGGGCGGCGGCGGCGCGGGGGGCATGATGCCGCAGTCGCCCTGGCCAACGTGACCGCAAATGATCCGTATGTTGTCGACCCGCAGGTGGGCGTGGCTGGTGGGTTCCAGCACGAACAGGCTGAGCACCTGGTCGAGATCGACCGGGCCGCCGCCGAAGTTGCTCGGGTTGTGCGCGATGTCGCTGATCTGCACCGTGACGGTCGTCCACTCGTCTTTGGTCAGTGTCGAGACCGGGAGATCGACGAAGCCGAGGTCCGGGAAGCCGCTGTCGAGCTTGACCTGCAGGCTGCTGTCCGCGTCGGTCTCGTCGCCGAATATGTAGAGATCGAACTGCACTTCCCCGGCATAGTCCCCCGGGTCGGATGCGCTTCCCATGCCGAACAGGGTCTGCCGGGCGAGGTTTGACGGAAAGATCGAGAAGTTGCCTCCACCCGTGGTGTTGACGTCGATCACCATGCCGCGGTCGCCGTCACTTGCTTCAGAAAAGGCAAGGGCGCCCCCTGCGTCGTAGACGCCGAAGTCGAGCGCCACCGTATCCTCGGATTCCGGGAACGTGAGCGGCCCCACCGCGTCGGTGTAGAGGTCGTAGATGGCCCGGTAGACCTTGTCAGGCAGCGGCGGAGTAACGGACGGGTCCGTGTAGTCGGTGAAGCCGTCACAACCGGCGCCGGTTACGGTGTTGATCGTGCATTCGTAGACACGCACGTAGTCGACGCGCAGCTCCGCCGGCAGCGCATCCGGCGTGGGGGCGCCGGGCAGGTTCCCTCCCACGGCGAGATTGAGCAGCAGGTGGAAGGGCTGGTCGAAGGGCGCGGCGTCTCCCCCCTCGACGTGCGCGTTCGTCGCCTCGTCCAGGTAGTAGTTCCAGTAGGTCGAGTTCCGGACGGTGTAGTAGTGCGTACCGTCGACGAACCAGCGGATCTCGTTTTCGTCCCACTCGAGCGCGTAGACATGGAAACCGTCGGCCGGATCCACGTCCATGAACTTCTCGTCCTTGAAGGTGTTGAGCGGCCACGCCATGCCGTAGTGAATCGCGGCCTGGTTGAAGGGGCTCGGGTCGCGGGAGAACACTTCCATGATGTCGAGTTCGCCGCCGGCGGCCCAGGTGCCATAGGACGAATCGGTGGGAAGCATCCAGAACGCGGACCACATGCCCTGGCCGGCTGCGGCGTGGATGCTCGCCTCTATGCGTCCATACTTGATGTCCAGTTTGCCGTCGGTGTTGATGCGCCCGGACGTGTATTGGCGGTCGTCCGCTTCCTCTCGCCTGGCGGTGATGATGAGGTTGCCGCCGGTGACGGAGATGTTGGCCGCCTGATAGCTCTGCAACTCGTTGTTGCCCCAGCCGGGAATGCCCTCGGCGGTCCCGTCTCCGGTCTGAATGTTCCACTTTGAGGCATCCAGCCCACTGCCTTCGAATTCGTCGGACCAGACCAGGTTCCAGCCCTTGGGTGTCAGGGGGACGGTGGGCTGGTTGCCGCCTTCGGCCGGATCTTCGTTGCCGCCGGAGCAGGCGACGAGTACTGCGGCCGCCGCGAGCGTCCCGATGGATGCCCGGATCGTCTCATACCGATTCTTGGCGCGTTTTCCGCATGTTGCGCGTGGGTCCGGAGTCTTCAGCCCCGGGAGCGCGAGGGTGTCCCTCGCAGGAAGGAGCGCGAGGGTGTCCCTCGCAGGAAGAAGAAGCTTCCCCGTCCGCTGACGCGCAAGGACGTGCTGGCACTCCCCCTGTCGGCGGATGCGTACTTCCGTGGAAGCCACTGCGGTGGATGGCAAGCGCTTGGCCAGGATGGAAACCATGAACGTGGTCCTCCCCCCTCGAACATGATGAGAACTGCACGGTACGCCTGAAATGACAACGTTGTCAACTCTCGTGGCGAAAAGGGGTTCGGAACGGGATTGCGGCGATGCGATTATCGAGCTTGCAGGGGGCCGGTTTTGCACGCGGATGGAGAGGGCGGGTGGTTTTTTCTCAGGTACCCCCCGACCGGATGGCTCCTACGACCACTCGATATCCTGCCTCGACGGGTTGTTTCCCTTTCGGTGGGCCCAGGTTCTCGCGTTATTGTCCCACGGGTGCGCCGCGAGCCACTGCTCGTCCATCGCCGCGCCGAGTCCTGGTCCCGGCGGCAGGCCAAAATAGCCATCCTTCTGGACCGGGAAGTCACCGACAACCGCATCCGGCAGCCAGGGATGGATCCCGCCTTCCTGGATGATGAAGTTGGGGGTGCAGGCGTCGACGTGCAGCGCCGCGAGCGTGGAGAGCGGGCCGTAGCAGTTGTGGGGCTGAAAACCCACGTAGTAGGCCTCGGCCATGGCGGCGATCTTCTTCGTTTCCAGGATCCCGCCTGCGTACATGATGTCGGGCTGGATGAGGTCCACGGCGTGCAGCGGCAGGAGTTCGGCGAAGTCGAACTTGGTCAGCAGCCTTTCACCGGTCGAGATCGGGATGTTGACCTTGTCGGACACCTTCTTCAGCGCGTGGAGGTTCTGGGGAGGTACCGGTTCCTCGAAATAGAAGGGCCTGAACTCCTCCATCCTGTTGCCGACACGCACGGCATCGGAAGGCGCGAGGCGGCCATGCACCTCGACCAGCAGTTCGACATCGTCGCCCACCGCCTCGCGTACCGCCTTCAGCTTCTCGATCGCCAGGTCCTCGGATGCCCGGTCGATGAAGATGCCGCGGTGGTCGAACGGATCGCCCTTGAGGGCTGTCAGGCCCCTTTCGACGTGGTTCATCGCGTTCTCGACGGATGCCCCTGGCGTAGGGCCATCCCAGCGTCCATAGGTCCAGATCCGGTCCCGGACCCTGCCGCCGAGCAGCTCGTATACGGGGGCTCCCAGTACCTGGCCCTTGATATCCCATAGCGCGATTTCGATACCGCTGATGGCGGTCATCTGCACGACGCCGCCGCGGACGTGAAAATGGTGATAGAGCGTCTGCCAGTGCTTCTCGATCTCGCCGGGATCCTTGCCCACGAGTTCCCTGCCGAACTCCTCCACCATCGTGGCTACGGCGAGCGGGCCGGAAGTCGCCTCGCTCCATCCGGTGATGCCTTCATCCGTCTCGATGCGGACGAACACGAAGTTCCGGGTAACGGTCGGCGAAAAGGGTACCCCGGCGGGAAACGCCTTGACCGAAGTGATTTGCATCGCGATCAGCCGGGGATCAGATCAGTCGACCTGGACCTGAAGTCCTCGAGTGCGGTGACGGCGAGCTCCTCCCATCTCTCCGGCAGTTCGCTGCCGGCCTTCGCCCGCGCGAGGTAGTCCGGAAATCGCCGCGCAAGTTCCCCCAGCGCCCAGTTGAACGGATTCGGATCGTCGATGGCCTCCCGAGGCTCGTCCAGGTAGGAAAAACCCAGGTGGTAGTGCGGGTGGTTCCTGAAGCAGTCGAACCGCAGGATTTCCTGTTCTTCGCCCTCGACTGGACCGAACACGTGAATCGTCAGCCCCTCGTCGACGCTGAATTGACGATACGCCAATGCCAGCTTGTATGGCCCCACGGCGTTCTCCACCGCGTTCGACAGGTCCGGCGGGCTGAAACGTGTCTGCATCTCTTTCTCCTGGCCTTCGTCTTGTGACGATCAGATGGCTATTGATGAGAAGATACACGAATCATGACACGCCGGCTCCGAAAGACTGCCTCGACGCCCGGTCGCGTTTCGAGGCGTCGGTGGCTGGTGCCCGCCCTGCTCCTTCTGGCATCCGCAGGCATTGCCGAACAACCGACGTATCGGCACGGTATCTCCTTGCTGCACGACCTCAAGTACCGGGCGGACTTCGAGCACTTCGACTACGCGAACCCGTCGGCGCCGAAAGGCGGAACCCTGAACCTCTCCACGACCTGGACGATCCGAAACTTCTCCGGCGCCTGGGGTACCGGGGTCGCGAATGCCGCGGGGGTGGAGAGGACGATGGACCGGCTGTTCACCAGGTCGGCGGACGAGCCCTCGGCCCTGTACGGGTGGCTGGCGGACGGCGTCGCGCTCTCGGCGGACGGGAAGTCCCTCTTCATCAGGTTGCATGAGAAGGCCCGGTGGCGTGACGGGGTGCCGATAACCACCAGGGACATGCGGTTCTCCTACGACGTGATGGGCGCGACGTCACTGGCCGGAAAAACCTACTGGACATCCTGGGTCGACGCGTTCGAGATCATCAATGACCGGGAACTGGTGATCCGCCACAAGGATGTCTTCACACAGTCGAACCTGCTGGCGCTGGCCACGTTCCCCGTGCGCCCGGCGCACTACTACGCGGACCGTGACCCGGGCGAGGCCACGCTGGAGCCGCCGCTCGTCAGCGGCCCGTACCGGATCGCGGCGTTCGATCGCAACCATGTGATCTACGAGCGCGTGGAGGACTACTGGGGCCGGGACCTGCCCATCAACCGGGGCCGCTACAACTTCCAGACCATCCGCTACGAGGTCTATCGCGACGCCACCGTGGCGCGGGAAGCCTTCCGCAAGGGACTGTTCGACCTTTTCCTGGAAACCGACGTTCGGTATTGGGTCGGTGCGTACGACATACCGGCCGTGGAGGAGGGCCGGATACGCAAGGATACCCGCAGCATCAGGAGGTACATCGGCCGGGCTCGGGCGCTGGTCTTCAATCTTCGCCGCGAAATGCTGCGTGACGCGAGGGTCCGGGAAGCGTTGACCCTCGCGTTCGACTTCGAATGGCAGAATCGCGTGTTTCACCACAACTCCCAGCGCCGGGCGCTGAGCTACTTTGCGGGCTCGTCCTTTGCGGCCAGGGGGTTGCCCTCGGCGGCGGAGAGCGCGCTATTGGCGCCGCACCGCGACCAGCTTCCCGCGCGCGTTTTCACACGGTCGTTCGAATTGCCACGCTCCACCGGATGGGGCCCGCATCGGGAGGCGCTGCAACGCGCGCGGCGCCTGTTGGCCGAGGCCGGTTGGACTTTCGTGGACGGCCGGCTCCAGGACGCCAGCGGACAGCCTTTCGAGCTTGAGCTGGGCACGCAGTGGGCGTGGGCCAAACGGGTGCTGCTTCCCTATGTCGAATCGCTTCGGGTGCTCGGCGTCGACGCCAGTTTTCGTTTGCTCGACAACGTCATCGCGGTCAAGTACAAGCGACAGCGCCGGTTCGACGTGTTCCTGATCGGCCACGACCTGGTGAATCCGCCCATGGGTCAATTGCACACCTATTTCGGTTCCGAAGGCGCCGGCCGCGAGCTGGGCGGCAACCTGGCGGGAATCCGTGACCCGGTCGTCGACACGCTGATCGAACTCGCCCAGAGTGCTCCGGACATCGAGACTGCGGCGGTCGCGTGCCGGGCACTGGATCGCGTCCTGACGTGGGGCTTCTACCACGTTCCCCTGAACACGACCGATGATGAGCGCATCCTTTACTGGGACAAGTTCGGTCGTCCGGATGCGGCTGCGGCCGAATACGAGCACCTCCTGGACGGCCTGGCCCGAGTCATCGACATCTGGTGGGTCGACGACGCGAAGGTCGCGTCGCTTGCGGCTGACGGACGGGGATGACGTGCGGGAACGCCGTGCCGATCTTCATCAGAAGAGGGCGCCGGATATCTCATCGAGTTTCTCGCGCACCGACGGCTCGAGCGTCCAGCCGACCGCGCCCAGGTTGTCGTCAAGGTGGGCGACTGTGTCGCCGCCGGTGATCGCCACGGTCAGTTCCGGATGGGAAATCGTCCAGGCAAGCGCGACCTGTGCCGGCGTCTTGCCCAGTTCGCGCGCAACTTCGATGACGGTCGAGATTGCCCTGCCCCTGTCGCCCGCCATGTTTCGGTGGTACTCCTCGACGCGCGATGCCCAATGCGTTCCGGCCGGGGGATCCGTATCGGGCGAATACAGGCCGCTCAGGAGCCCGGTGCCCAGCGGGCTGAACGCCATGGCGCCGAGGCCTTCTTCCCGAATGATCGGGAACATCTCCCGCTCCATCTGCCGATAGATCAGGCTGTAACGGTGCTGGACGACCATGAACGGCGTCGCATGGATCCGGTCCGCAGTCCAGAGCGCCTTGCAGACTTGCCATGCCTGGAAGTTGCAGCACCCGATGTAGCGGACCTTGCCGGACCGGACCAGATCGTCCAAGGCCCGAACGGTCTCCTCGATCGGCGTGGTCGGGTCGTAGCGGTGGATCAGGTAGAAGTCGATATGGTCGGTGCCGATGTTCTTGAGCGACCTCTCCGCCTCCCGGATGATGTGGTAGCGGGACGCCCCGCGATCGTTCGGTCCCGGCCCGATGACCTGCTCGACCTTCGAGGTGATCAGGACATCGTCCCGCTTGCCCTTGAGCGCACGGCCCAGGATGGCCTCCGACATCCGCACGTTGGCCCGGTCATCCATCAGCCCGTAGATGTTCGCGCAGTCGATGAGGTTGATGCCGTGGGCGATCGCGTGCTCGATCATCCGCTGGGCTTCGGCGGCGTCGTTCTGTCCGCGCAGCCCCAGACCGACCGCCAGTCGGCTGACGCGGACGCCGGCCTTTCCAAAGTTTACATATTCCATGGGCTTACTCTTGAGTATTCGTTCTGATTCTTATATCGAAACTACGCGTCCTCTAGCGCGAATTCGGTCAGGACGCGGTCGGATGCCTTCATCATCGCAAGGCCTTCCTCCGCCGTCTCCGTCGTATTGAAGAAGTACTCGATCCGGTTGCCGTCGGGATCGCGGAAATAGACGCTCTTTGTCATGCCGTGATCGGTGAGATGATCGATTCGGGCGCCGCAGGACTTGAGGCGTCGATGGACCTCCTTCAGTTCGTCCAGATTCTCGATCTGCACCGCGATGTGATTGAGACCAAGGTCGCCGGCCGGCGCGGCATCTTCCGGCGCCTGGAACAGCGCCAGGTCGTGGTGGATCTTCCCGCAGGTGAGAAACGTGCCGTTATCGCGCTTCAGGGAGACCCGAAAGCCCAGTACATCCGTGTAGAACCTCTCGGATTCCGCCAGGTCCCTGACGTTGAGGACCACGTGTCCGATGCGCTTGGGTCTAACCATTGGAATTCCTCCTGCAGGGGCTTGTCCTGGATTGGACGAGCCAGGTCTGGTCATGTCGCCATCATATCCCGCCGTGCCCTGGGGTTCGACAGCGAGGCTGTCGCCATCTTGTTTGACGGTCGGGTGCGGGCGTGCCGATCTACCGTCAGATCGTCCAGCAGGCCCGGCACGCATGTCTTCGTCAACGGGCGTCTGAGCTGGGGCGAAGTGCAAGGATTGCCGACGGGCTACGGTCGTCTGCTTCGCGGGGGCACCGTTGAGTCGGGCTGAGGGCTCGTCAGTTTTCCGACTCCGCCTGCAACAGAATCTCTCGATACAGTTGACGCTCGCTCCAGCGCTGGCGCCACGCGGCGCCTGTCAGTGCGGTGGACACTCCGGCAATGGAAGCCAGGGTGATGCCCACACCGAGACCAATATCGTCGATGTGCCGGAGAGTTGATCGAACAGCACGCGCGCTACGCCGCCCGTCAGCAGGAAGGCGACAACGGTTGCTACCAGGACCATGGGAACGTCGCCGACCCAGGCAAGGACGATAAATCCACTGGCGGCGGACACGTACTCCACGGAAATCGACCTGGCCCGGGACGTCTTTTTCTGGTCCTTCTCCACTGATTGTCGGATCGCCGCTGGACAGGTGGAATGGCAGCCTTCATCCCGCGCATCCGCGCGCGGACTGCCGCTCAGTTGCCGGGATGTTCCCCATAGTAGAAGCGTAACCGCCAACCGACCAGGCTGCCGGTGTCTTCGGCGGCGATGTCGGCTACATGGAGGGTCCACTCGCCGTTGGGGCTTTCGCCGTAGAAGGCGTTGCTGAGCAGGTGCCAGTCTCTAAGCCCCTCGAAACCTTCGAGTAGCGAATTCAGTGGGGGATTGACCACGCTGGCGGTGCCCGCAGGCGAATGCAGGGTGACCCCGAGGTCGAAGGCGTTGGTGTGTTCAACGGCGATTTCCAGGACAACCGCTTCAACGGTCGCCGTGTCTGGTAGACCGGTGACCTCCAGCGTGGCACTGGTGCCGGCGCCGTCGGCGTCCGGGATGGCGAGGGACATCTCCGCGTCCGCCGCGGCGTCGAACCACTCCGACTCGGCGAAAGGTCCAAGGCTGTCGGCGGTGTAGTCGGCTGCCATCGCGACGGCGGCATCGACATCCACGGCGCCGAATCCGTACCAGTTGTGGAAGCCGTATCCGGCCGCATTGGTCTGCCATGCATGCTGTGCAACGTATGGCGTGCCGTTGAAGGCGGCGCGGACCTCGGCGATACCCGGATCGATCATCCGCGCCGAAGTCGCGAGGATGTGCCGCACGTCGCGCCAGGTGAGATCCGGGTTGACGCCCAGGAGAACGGCGATCGCGCCGGCGACGGCGGGCGCGGCCGAGGATGTGCCGCCGAAAGCGCTGACGTAGTCGCCGTCGCGGTTCAGCGGATGGTCGCTCGTCAGGCCGTACGGAACGAACTGATCGAAACCCGAGCGCGTGCCAGCCTGGTCAGTGGTGATCATCGCCGGAGATTCGGCGCCGTCCTCGCCGGACGGACCGACGACCCAGAGGTTGGCGCCAGCGCTGGAGTAGGAGGACTTCACGTCGTCGGCGTTGAATCCGCCGATGACGGTCAGCCAGGGCAGGTTCTGGTCCGGGTCCGCGTTGCTGCCGATACATCCCACCTCCTGGTTGAAGGGATGCGCCTGGTCGCATTCGTCGAAAGAGTTGCCAGCCGCCTTCACGTACAGGGCGCCGCGGCCCGAACGGAGTCGTTCGCTACCCATCCTGAACAGTCGGGCCCATTCTTCCTGGGCGTTTTCCGACGGAGCCTCGTACCCGAAGCTCATGTTGAAGATGTCCACGCTGGCGGAATCCGGATACCCGTCGCTGGCTCCGAGGCTTTGCAGCATTGCGGTGGGCGCCGCGGCCTCCGGATCATCTTCGGGGCCACCCGCGGCTTCGAGCGGGTTGAATCCCACGAGCGTGACTTCCGGCGCCACTCCTCGTCCGCCGTAGCCGTTATTCGCGGCGGCTGCGGCGATGCCGGCGACGCTGGTGCCGTGATCGCCGAGGGTGCTGAAGTTGAATGGATCTGTCGGTAGCGCGCCAGGCCTGCCAGGGAAGCCGAAGTTGAACGACCCGCCCGCCGCAGTGTTCGGGGCCAGGTCCGGATGGCAGATTTCGAGCCCCGAGTCTACGACTGCCAACTTGACCCCGGTGCCGTGGCGGCCGGCGTCGATAGCAGTCGCCATGCGAAGATCGGCCCCGGCCGTGCCCGCGCGATCCGAGAACGCGGTCTGGCCCGTGTTGCGCAGATGCCACTGCTCGGCGAACAGCGGGTCACCGCCCCCGGCGCCGGGCGCACGATGAGGCGCTTCGCATCTCACGGTGACCAGGCCATCGCCGTTGGTTGCGAAGCCGTTCAGATACACGTTCGGACCCAGGCTCTCGAGTCCGTCTGAAGGTCGCTCTCCAAGGTATGCCCGGACGAAGTAGTGGCCGTTCGGCGCCAGTTCCGCCAGCGGCAGCTGAAACGGCCGCAGGCTGCCGAGGAACAGATCAAGCGGATCTGTGATTGGTTCGATCTCGTGGGTGCCAATCCTGTGTACGTCGGTGTCGAAGTCGATGTCCGTGGACCATTCCCCGACCAGCGGCACGGGTTCGGTAGCGTCGGGGGGAACGAGCGCGATCACCAGCAGTATGATTGCGTCTTCGGTCGCCCCGAACAGGAGCGGCAGCAGCGTGGCGCCGCTCTCTGGCGGCAGGGGTGGCGTCTTGTCCACCGTCGCGGCGTCGCCGTCGAGCACAGTCAGCATGACCGACGACGTCGCGCCCAACCGCGCGCGCCCCGTGAACGCGCCGACCGAGACTTCGATAGTCTCGTCGCCTTCCTTCTCGAAATCCCTGTACACGTCGACCTTGGCGTTTGCGGAGGTGGCGTTGTTCGGTATCGTGAAGCTGTCTGCGCCGACTTCGTAGTCGCGGTCCCTTTCGGCGGTCCCGGCGAAGTTCAACCGCACCCCGATGGATCCGCGGGCGGGGGCATCGAGGTTCACGTTCACCTGCACCTTCGGGTTCTCCGCCTCCTTGACGCTGGCGTTGCCGGAGAAGGAAAGAGATATCGTCGCCGGGGGCGGGGGTGGCGGCGACTCCGCGATGCCGCCTCCGCAGCCGCCCATGGCGAGCAAGTACAACGCCGCGACAAACGGGGCCGTGGTCTTGAGAAGAGCTTTCCGCGTCCGTTTTCTCGGATCGTCAGCCACGTCGGGCTTCATCGCCATTCGATCCGGGGACCGCGCAGCCGCACGGCCGCACGGGGCTCGCCCGGGAGGTCTCCCACGCGCGCGACGGCTTCGGCCGGGTGGAGATCCTCCGGAAGATCGATGATCGCGAATCCCAGCGAATCGAACACCGTGACGCCCGTCGCGCCGAGTTCCGACGCGATGGCGTCAAGCTGCGGGCGCGGTTCGAGTTCAATACGGATGCTTGGCAACAACGACGCGAAGGCGCGGCGGCCGGGATCGAAGGCGATCCATGACCGTGACCCTTCGAGGGGCGTGGCCGCCCTGAAGGTCTCGCCTTCGAACTCTACCATGTGAATCCGCCGCGAACCGGCTTCGAACGAATATGCGGCCAGCTGGCCGGATGCTGGCTGCAGTACGTCCGGGACGCCCGCACTAGAGGGCAGGGCAACCAGGTCGCGACCCTCCGCTTGCACGATGCGAAGCTCCAGCGGCACGGGCGGTCGGTCCTTCGAATCCTGCGCCTCGATTGGCATCGCTGCCGCCAGTACCATCAGCATTCCCAGCCGGAACACCGGGCGAACTCTGGATTCAGCGTGGCCGGATATCATGGCGACAACTATACGCCATTGCAGAGCTTCGCGATCTCGTATCGTCCAACATGGCCGCCCCCTGTTCAGGTCTCGCTTGCGGACGTGGGGCGCGGTTGGTCGACAGGTGGCGCGAAGCCACGTTCCGGGAGCCCTCAGCCCGGGAGCGCGAGGGTGTCCCTCGCAAGACAAGGGGAGCGCGAGGGTGTCCCTCGCAAGACAAGGGAAGCGCGAGGGTGTCCCTCGCAAGACAAGGGAAGCGCGAGGGTGTCCCTCGCAAGGAAGCGTCCCCGACCGCTGACGCGCAAGGAAGCACCGGCGGTCGCGCGTCGGCGGATGGCCCGATTGGCGAGGTCCTCGCCGCGGAACGCACTTGGGTGCGCCGCGCAGGCGCGGAATCAAATGCTGTACGTGATTACCAGCCAACCCTTGGTCGTGTCGGTCGCGTGGTCCTGCGCGTTGTACCGTGCGAACTTGAAGAGCAGGTTGAGCCTTTCCCCGATGGGACACGAGAAGGACAGGTCCACTTCGCGACCGTAGTCCGCGCCGCCCTCAACCGCGCTGAAGTTGTGCAGCGCGATGGCGAAGGAGGCCGGGCCGACCTTGGTAGCGGCCTTGAGGTAGGAGTCCCTGATCCCCCCGGCGGGTGTGCCCAGGAACTTGTCTGTCCAGCCCTGGAACTTGTGCAGGGTCGCGATCGGCGTGCGGAAGGCGGCCATCCCCTCGTCGCTGCCGAGCACTTCGTAACCGAGCGTGTAGGTCGCCGGCCCGCTTTTCATCCGGCCCTCGATCGCATAGTAAGCCGCATCGTAGGAGTTCGGGTTGTCGGCCCAGTCAGATTGCTGCGCGACGGAGGCGAACAGACTGAAGGCCCCGAAAGAGGCCGTGTAGTCGACGCCGTAAGTCCTGTTCGCATTGGGCGGGCCGTTGTCGTTCTCGAAGTTCATGAGATAGACGAAGCTACCGAACTCTTGCCCTTCGACCGGTTTGACGGCTACCCGGAACAGGTGGGAGTTCCCCTCCCAGTCAGCTGGTTGCGCTCCGTCCTCGGGGCCGAAGATCCGGTTTACGTTGGCCACGTAGCTGTAGTCGAAACTGGCGGTGTCGTGGATGGACTGCACGCGCAACGCATCGTAAGTCTGTTCGTTCTGCCGCCAGGCCACTCCCCCCACGAACCGTTGTGAGCCATGGAGGATGCGCTGGCGACCCATGGTCGCCATCAGGCTGCCGTCGCGATAACGGAGGAACGCCTGGTTGAGGTCTACGCCCGTCGGATCGGCCACCACGGGGTACTCCGTTAGCCCGTTGGCGGTGGAGTTGTATCGCTCGTCGCCGATGAGGAATACGAAATCACTTTCCAGCCCGACCGAAAACCCGTCGTTCGACGTCATGATCCACGATGCGCGCGCCTTCGCCGTCGACGCGCGCGCATTGTTGTCGATGCCGTCCTGGTCGACCGTTTCCATTCGGTAGCGGATATTGAAGGAGGGCTTCGTCTGCTGCATTCCTTCGGCGAATCCCGCAAACGCCTGCAACGGCACAAAACCGGATGCGATGATCATTGATCCACCGACAGTATTCAGCATCGGGATCTTCATTTCTAACCTCATTCCGTCATTTCAGCGCATTCGCCGCTGGAGCGTTCTGGTCCCGGTTCAGGTACGAATACCTGCCGACATCGTGTCCAGATTCTTGATGATGCCCAGTACGAGGGCGAACGAATCTCTCGGTGTCCTGCCGCTCGGCTCGGGACGCTCGGCGCGCTGCTCGTTCACTCCGAGATGGAACTTGATGCGCGCCATTTCAGCGAGGAGCATGTTGGTCGAGTCGTAGACTTCTGATGGAGTTACGCGCACCAGGGTCAGGCTCGGCACGCCGGAAGCATCCATGCCCAGCCTGGTCTGCAGGTTGATGACCTTGTACGTCGCCCGCAAGACCTGCTGGGCCACTTCCTTCGGGTTTTTCTCCTCGTTCACCTCGGGTAAGTCGAGGTCCATGGGAACGTCCAGTTCATTTGCGATGAGTTCCATCTCGTCGAGAATCGAGAGGCAATTACCGTACACGTCATTGGGCGTCAGCGGCCGGCCCCCGAGTCCGTCGAGCAGGAACGAAGCGTCCGCTAGGCTCTTGTAGGCGTAAGAGGGCGACACGCCGCCCCCGACGGGGGCGGACTCGATTTCCCGCTCGATCATCATCTGGCCCTTGATCTTGCGGATCTCATCGATGATGTAATTGATGTTGGCAAGCACATCGCCCGAGTTGACTTCCTTGAATGGTATCTGGCGACTCTCGGCCTCGGCCACGCCGAATCGGCGCTGGGTCCTCACGACCTTGGACAGCACCTCGAGCGTCTTGGCGTAGACATGAACCGGCGTGCGGTCCTCCTGCAGTTCGGCTTCCGCCGGGTAGTCGAACACACCCAGTTCGTCCCGCAGTATGGAGATCTCCGCCGTCAGGTCCTGGGCTGCCTGGGCAACGTCGTTGTCCGTCGCCCCTTCGTACCTCGTGTCTCCCGTTGAATCCGGCGAGGTGTCCAGCCACTCGAAGAGCCAGTCGAAGAACCCGCCTTCCTCCTCTTCGGCGAAGGCCCGTTCTCCCCAAAACGCCGAAACCACCAGAACCGAGCACATCACCGCTGCAATTCGGATGCGTCCTTTAGATGGACTGTGCTTCATTTCCAATTCCTCCACATTATCCGTCCAGAATCCCCTGTCGGTCGCTGTGCCTCGGCGTGGGTTCGTGGACGTCCAAAAAAGCAGCGAAAGCTACTCCCCCAAGAAGACGCGAATGACGACGCCACCCATCACATCGCCCAGCTTGAAGTCGGTCTTCGGCGACTTGGGGTGACCGTTGTGGCATGAAACGCACGCCGGTACGCTCGCGACATCCGCATAAACCGCAACGAGCGCTCGCCGGCCGCTGAGATCTCTCTCTTCGGTATAGAAACGTTCCTCGGGGTTGTCCTTGACGAATTGCAGACCTTCCTCCTCTGCAGGCGTGAGAGGTCCGCTCGCGAAGTTGATCGGGTCGAGCGACCGCAAAGAGAGCCAGAAGGCGTCGGTGTTGTTCAGCAGTTCATCCGCGCCCAGGCGGAACATCTGCGCCGGCAACGGCAATCCCTTCTCGGCCTTGTAATGCTCCGAGGCGGTAAGAACGGACTCCTCGAGGGTGAGCCGCTGCACGACATCCCGCGTATACGTCTTGCGATTCGCGAAGGCCAGTTCGTAGAGCATGTCCGCCACCTGCCGGACCGGGACCTCCGTATCGCCGCTGGTCTGGGCGGTGGCGGAAGCCGCGAAACCGAGGGTCAGGATCGTGATGAGTACGCGTCGCATTAGGTTCCTCCAGAGTAGATTATGGACACATATGAGTACTTTGACGCCAGCCTGCGGGACGGGCCGGGCAGGCGACGGCGAGCCAACACTTCGTGGGCCCGGCGGCGCACCGCTCCGCAAGGTGCCGGGCACCGTCGCTGGTCTGTTCGTTGCGCCACCGCGCACCGCGCCTGCGAATCGCTTCCGGGCGTGGTTGATTCCTTGACGACCCGCTGTCACGGTGACGTTTCTGTTGGTTTCTCGGGAACTGATGTTCATCGGAAATCGCCGCGCTTCGACGGCTCGGTGAATCCGGCCGCCCGGTCGCAAGCAGGCGTCTTACATCACGCCAACCATCAGGCCGACGCGGCCTCGATCATGTGATCCAGGTTCTGGATGATCAGCATGATTTGGGCGAACACATCTTCCGGCCGCTTGTTTCTCTGGTCCGGGCGTGGTTCGCGCGGGAGGTTGATTTCGAGATGCACCTTGATGCGGTTCATTTCGGCCAACAGCAGGTTGGTCGCGTCGTAGACTTCAGAAGGGGTGACACGCACCAGCGTCAACGACGGTACGGCGGATGCGTCCATGCCCAGCCTCGACTGCAGGTTGACAACCTTGTATGTGGCCCTCAGCACCTGCTGGGCGAGGTCCCTCGATCTCTTGACTCCCTCCACGGCAGGTGGATCGAGCGCCAGGGGCACCCTGAGCTTGGCGGCGATGAGCTCCATCTCGTCAAGGATAGCCAACGTATTGCTGTAGACATCGGTGGGCGTCAACGGTCGGCCGCGAAGCCCATCCAGCATAAATGAAGCGTCCGCCAGGTTTTTGTAGACCATCGACAGGGTTTTGCCGCCTTCAAGCCGGGCAGGCACGATCTCGGTCCCGATGATCATCTGCGCCTTGATCCGGCGCGTTTCGTCGATCAGTCCATTCACGCTTTGAAGCACGTCGGCGGGTGCAATCTCCTTGACCGGAATCTGACCCATCTCGGCAGGCACCACACCGTACCGGTTCTGCGCGCCCGACAACTTGAACCGCAGTTCCAGCGTCTTGGCATAGGCATGTACCGACGCGCGGTCTGTCTGAACCTCGGCTTCCATGGGATAGTCCTGGGCGCCAAGTTCCTCTCTCAATATCCGTATTTCGGCGATCAGATCCCTGGTCGCCTGGAACACGTGACTCGGCGTCACGTTGTTCTGGATCTCCTGGGCGATCGCGTCCGAGCCGTCGAACAGCGCGTCCAGCCAGTCGCGCTCCTCTGCGGCGCTAGCCTCGCTAGCCACGCTGGCAGTCGCAAACACGTAGAGCAGACCGAAGATCGATACACGGGTGCCAGATGGAATAAGGAACGCTCCTGTCATCTCAAATCAGCCTTGATTCTTGCTGGTCCGCGCATACGGAGTCGCCGGCGGTCCGGCAAATGTAATAGCCCTAGCTCGCTAGCGGAGGGGTGCTCAGGAAGGCGGCGTAAGGCGTAACGCAAGATTAGGTGATACTGCGCATCCGCGCAAGGACGCTACCGCGCGCGACCCACGACACCTTTCAGATAGTCCCTGTCTCGGCCGAAGTAGATGCGGTAGCCTGGACCGAAGTCGATTCTGTACTCCAACACGCCGCCGCCGGCCACCCTTCGCGTTGGAGAGGTTGCCCATCTCCATCCGGTACAGTGCGGTCGCAACGCGCGCAGCGGCGTGACGGTCGAGCTGGCCGACCCAGCGACCGAACCGGCTGCGGCCTCGGGCATCGATGACCTCCCCGATTTCGATCATCGAAACATGGTAACTGATGCGTTACCCGAAGGACCGACGTTCGCTGAGGCGGCAGAGGCGGTGATCGCCATGCACGAGCCGACCTAGCGCAGCCCGAAGTCCGGACCGCAGTGGCGGGCGAGCCTGGAAACGTACGCCTACGCGACCATCGGTGGGCTGCCGGTGTCGGACATCACCCCCGGTCATGTCATGGCTGTCCTTGAGCCAATCCGGAACGAGAAGCGCGAGACCGCGCGGCGGGTGAAGCAGCGCATCTCGGCCATCTGCCGATGGGCCGTTGCGCAGGGCCACAGGACAGGCGACCCGGCGGGGATCGTGATCGACGCGGCCTTGCCGCGTAACGGAGTCGAGCGAAGACACATGCCAGCGCTCCCCTACGACGAGGTTGCGGAATGCGTGGCGAAAGTGAAGGCCAGCAAACGCGCGAGTGCGTCGTCCAAGCTGGCGCTGGAGTTTCTGGTCCTTACTGCGGCCCGCTCGTCGGAGGTGCGCAAGGCGACCTGGGACGAGATCGACATTGAGGGCGCGGTCTGGACGCTGCCGGCGGAACGGATGAAGGCGAATCGGGAGCACAGGGTACCGTTGCTCTGGCATGTCTTGGTGGTGCCCTGGGACCGACGTGAAGGCCAGATGTTGCAACGCGTCACGTTACGCGGGACGATAGCGCCATGCGGATCAGGCACAAGGGCCTTCGCGCCTTGGCCGAGGAGGATCGCGCGAGTCAGGTGCCGAGCGACCTGGTGCCGAAGTTGAGGCGGGTTCTGACCCTGCTTGACGAGGCGCAGCACCCCGGCGACGTCGCGCAACCCGGCTACCGCCTGCATCCGCTGAAGGGCGACATGGCTGGCCTGTGGAGTGTGCGCGTCTCAGGGAACTGGCGCGTTGTGTTCCGTTTCAAGGACCGCGAGGCCGTTGACGTGGATCTGGTGGACTACCACTGACCGAAGGAGTCGAGCGAATCATGGCGATGCTAAACCCCTGCCACCCGGGCGAGATTCTGCGTGACAACGTGGAATCGGCGGAACTGTCGGTGACCGAGGCTGCGGCGCAGCTGGGCTGCACCCGGCAGGCGCTGTCGCGTCTGCTCAACGGAAAGGCGGGCATCTCGCCGGCGATGGCGCTGGCGCTGGAGCGCATCGGCTGGAGCAACGCGAGCTTTTGGATGCGACTGCAAGCCGCCTACGAACTTGCGCAGGAACGACGCCGGCAAGCGGCTTGAGCCTAGAACTCACTGACCAGACCGCGACGCCTCTTTGCCGGGAACGTTGGCAGCAAAAGGAACTGGGAAATTGTAACTTATTGTTTTTAATGATCTATTGGCGGAGAGGGAGTCCGTCACTGTCCTTTCTCACGGGCTATCGGTATGTCTTCTGACGTTCATTTAACTAGGGCGTGTTAACACAAAGCAGGCTGGATGTGATATCCTTTGCCGCACACACCGTTTGTC
>JAPOYI010000082.1 GCA_026706665.1 Gammaproteobacteria bacterium
CCGTGCCTCGGCCCCTTCGGACGTCCTTTCCCGCCGCCTACGAGGTTCGGACCGTTCCTGAGATGGGATAGGCCGGGACCGGAAACGGCGCGTTGCTGCGCCTAGCCGCAGATAACGGTTTCGATGCGCTACTGACTGTGGACCGCGGCTTCGCGCATCAGCAGAACCTGGACGACCTGCCGCTGCCGGTCGTCATCATGCTTGCCGCAAGCAACCGACCGGACGAGCTGCGACCGCTAGTACCGGAAGCGATAGGCGTCCTGTCCGGAACGCTGCAAAGGCGCGTCTATCACGTCCCTGCAGCCGCGACATGAAGTTGTCGGCGGAGAGCGGGATCTGCGGGGCCGGTGACCGGCAAGGCGGGCAGAAAGCGCTCCGTAATCCCCATTTGCTTGCACCGACGCCCTGACCAGTCATAAGGGATCGCACGTCAGTTGGCCAGTCGCAATGGCCTCAGGCGAGTGATCGATACCTGTCGAGGGCGCGGGACCGCTCAGTTCGCGGAAGGTGTTGCGCGACCATCTTGAACGCACTTTGCCAGCCCCATGCGTATCCGAGGTCGATGACGGCTTCCCCATCGCTCTGAACCGTCCGCCGCGCGGGAATCTTGTTTCGGTTCGACAGTTCGACTACTTCGTGGATGCCCTGGAGGTCCGAGACGACGATGGGGGCGCAACATTCGATTGCACGGCCCATCATCAGGGTGGCGATGCGGGCCGGATCTGTCGGCGTCTTGCGCCAATGGTTCCAGATGACAGGGACGCAACCTTCTGCGTGCGCCCTGTCAAGGACGCGAACGCAAGCAGCGGCATCCATGACTCCTGCGCGCGGCACCACTTGGAGGTACGCGTCAACGCCATTGGCTTCGACTGTACATCCCGCGCCGACCGTTCTCCAGCGCCGGCCTTTGCGGACGCACGGTTCACCGTTTCGCACGGCCAACTGGATCGGGATTTGGGGGGCTCCGTTCCGAGGACGTTTGGGCTTCGTCGGGAGAGGGATTGCCGACCAGCGCAGCCGTGTCCCGGCCATGGACATGTCTAGGTCCACGATGTAAACGGCGTCAGATTCGCGACAAGCGGTCAATGTTTCGAACGTCTCGGTGCCAGCACGCCTAGCCAGGAGTTCGTGACCGTCAGGCGAGTAACCAAAGGGATGCGTCGCTCTTCCCCCGTTATCATGTAGCGTACACAAGGAGAAGAGCCGATTCTCGACGGCCCTGAGACGCAAGACCGAAGACCACTTGAGGTCTGTGACGTTGTCGTAACTCGGGTTGACCCACACGCGCGCGCCGCGCTGGGACAAAGAGCGCTGGAGCAGGCCGAGATAGTGGTCGTGGCAGATGGTCGCGCCGACCAGCTCCCCGGCGAGCTCAAACGTGGGGAGCATCGTTCTCGGATCCCAGTCGGGCTCGCCAAACGCAACTGCGTCCGCGGTCGAGTGTTTCGTGTACACACGGTTGTGCGTGCCGTCCCGCCTGAAGTGAAGGAGGACTTGCCAGTCTGCGAGTCGTCCCGAAGCGTCCGGCCGCGTTTCTACCGCGCCGACGAGGAGTGGGGCACGCAAAGTCATCGCGAGGCCCGAGAGCGCTCGGATCCGCCGGTTGTCGGGTGCGTGGACGTACCCCTCGGGAAAGAGCACGAAGTCGAGCGACTCACCACGGAACGAGGAGGGTTTGAGGGTATCCGGTGTCCGCGAACGGTTGGCAGGGGGCACGCCGCGTACGCTTTTATGACGTACTGCCGGGAAGACGAGCGCAACACGCAGCGTTCCGGGTGGCTTCCGCTGGATGGATTGATCCGACATTCAGCTACCTAAGGGCGGAGGTGTAAGAGAGGGCGGTTTGGTCGAAGAGCACTCGGTCATCGGCACGATCGACATCAAGCTCGCACCAAGGCAAATCGCGAGCATAAAGTCTCACGGTTGGGAGATGACCATGCAGCGTCGGGGCCAGGTCGCGAAGGGTGTCGTACCAGGCCCGCTGTTCGTCACGGTAGGGCGGGTCGTTGTCCTTCGCATCGTGGTGCGTACAGAGCTCAATCCATCGAGCTCGGCGGAATCCAAGATGGAATGCGTCGCCAATTGCCGTCAGTGCCAGCTTCCGTGGAGCCGTGAAGTGCTGGCTCTCGTCGAATTCCACGACGAAGCCTGGGTCGGGGATCCAGAAATCGCAGGCCGCTAACGTTCGAGCCCTCACGTAGTCCTCGACGCGGTACCCGCGATGGCCGCGCAGGGCGTCAACCACTCTGTTGAGCACGGGATAGATGGCCGTTCCGACGTACGCGTGGAAGTTCGCAGGCCACGGGAACCGATGGCTGACCAAGCAGCGGCCAAAGCGTCGTTGAAGCAGTTGATGGACCCGCTGCTTGCACTCTGGGCATCGTTCAGAATGGCGGGGCGTGGCGGGCGACATCGACTAGAGTCTGCCAAACTCCATTCGGGGCTGCTACGGTCTCTGGAGGGCCATGGCTTCGGCTTGGTGGCGGTTGACCCGACGCTGGCGACTGGGGACGATCAAACCGGTGGAGGATGGAAGCTGCAGCGTGCCAGGCCGCGGCTTGATGGAGGCAGGGTGCCGTTCTCGCAGAAGACGAAGGAGCAAGTACGGAGACGGGCGTGGTTCGCTTGCTGCCTGTGCAAGCGAATTAGCATGAGCCTTGAAGTGCACCACATCATCCCGGAGGAGGATGACGGCCCCGACACTGAGGATAACGCCGCGCCGCTCTGCGCTTCGTGCCATCGGTCGTTCGGCGGAAACCGCGACCTTCAGGCCCGTATGCGGGAGATGCGGGACCACTGGTACGAAGAGTGCGCGAAGCTGTTCGGCGAGGACTCGACAACCGGAGACGTCTTCCACTGGATTCACGAGCAGTTCTCGACCGAAGAACTGGAACGGTTGACCATTCACAACCCATCGTACGTGTCAGGGCGCGACGCTGCCGATGGTCTAAAGGGCACTCGTTTCTCGTTCGACGAAAAGGAATACGTGCATCCGCTCGTTGTGAAGGAGCTTCTCGGCTGGCTGTCGGATAGCAGGGCCACGATCGTCGGCGTCGACCTCGAGGCGGCGAACAGAAGCAACCGGTTTTACGGCGACTTCGCGGTGGCGGACGGCGCGGAAGGAGTGAACGTGAAATGGGAAGGAGACAATGAATCATTCGGCTACCGGCATGTGGCAACCACGCCGTCGGGTGTCGAGATAGTCGAGTGCCACGACTGGGGCGGGGGAAGCGGCGTGTTCGGCACGGTGGCGTTGTTCAGCCTCGAGCAAGACCAGGCGCTGGGGTCCGACAAGGATGTCCTGGAGGTGCACGACCGGTCGGTGCTGAAGACACGAGGCCAGTTCGCGCTCGGCGACGGGTACGTCGGAAACGTGTGCTATGGCAATGGCGTGCTTGAAGTCGGACCGGATGAAGGTCGGTTCCGCAGGGGAGAAGCCGCCGAATGGAAACTCCCTGTTCTGTAGCGTTTCCGCAGTTGGCAGTCAGATGGCGCCAGCGCCACTGGAGGCGGATCGAGGGCTTTGGGACGTGGGCACGAGTGTGGGTAGGGCGGCGGGATCAAGCTATAATATCACTTATATATCATGAACTTATACCAACTCTGCGAGTCTCTCCCCAGGCACCGCTTTCCACTTCGCGGACCGGCCCCCGCTTCGCCCCGAACTGGATCGGATCTGATCTTTACCCGCTATGGCAGCTCGACCGCAGTCCCCGTCCGCACGACGCCCAGCGCGAGCCGGTGCATCCGCGCAATGCGTCGCATGTCCTCGGCGGGCACGTCGACATCTGCGGCGAAGCGCGGCCAGTCGGACACCGCCGCCACCACGTCGTCAACGACGCGGCGGGCGGCGGGACGTTTCAGACCCGAGCCCGTCGCGAAGCGCAGCAGGTCGTCCCGCTCGAACCCGCTACGCTTGCCAGCGAGGCTCATCTGGTGCTCGCGCGTCCAGGGGCCGTCGGCGTTGTACGCGTAGGCAATATCGTAGGCGGACGAAAGCCGCCACCGCCCGCTCCGATCCATCAGGAACGCGATGTTCTTCACGTGATCGTCCTGGTTCCGGGCGACCACGTTGAACACGGCGCGGCGGAGGAACTGTTCGACCTCGCCCATGCCGAGACCAAGCAGCCGGATGGTCTCGACCGCCTGCTCGTATGCATAGGCGCCGGCGACGTTGTAATCGAAATGACGCAGCGCGCCGAGTGACTGCATGTGCAGCTTGCGCCCCTCCCCGTCGCGGTCGAAACGGCGCGTCATGAAGTGGCTGCGGCCACCCTCGTGGTGCAAGCGGCACCGTGCCATCTCGATTCCTGCGGCGCGCGCCATTCGCGAGTACGCGTATTCAATGCGCCCGAAGCCGAGCGGGTCGGCCAATTCCCGGTCGCGGTTGTTCGCCACACCGTCGAACTTGAGAATCCAGTGCTCGAAACCCGCCGCCGTGTCCACCTGGCCGGATCGGAACTCCCCGGTTTGCGGGTTCCAGGCGAGCACCGCTTTCGCCCGGGCTCCGCCCGCCGAAGTGCCGACGCTCAGGATGTCCTCCAGGGCCGTCCGGTCGTCGTCGCCACCGATGCGGCCTGCCAGACGGGTACGATCATCCAGGACCCGGTTGGCGAGATCGACGAGCTCCGCCATCTCGATCGTGTGCCGACGGCCGCGTCGGCGGATGGCCGGCCGGAACTCCAGCGCCCCCATGCCGCGGGTGCCGACGTAGCAGAGTCGGTCCACCGGACTGAACGACCCGGCGCTGCGACCGGTCTCGGCCAGCCACACGTCGATGAGCCTGTTGCCGAAGCTGTCCGGCAACGCGTCGGCCAACAGACCCGGAAGGCCCTTGAATGCATCCCGCCCGAGAGCGGGAAACACGTACGCCCCCTCCCGCACGGGCATCACCAGCGGGGACAGCTCGATGCCGGCGGCTGCGAACTCGGGATCGTACTGGAACACCCCCACAGCAGGAGCCTCGTCCCACGACACGGCTCCAATGCGCCGGCCCCAGAGTTCGACGCTCGCGTCAGTCACGCGACTCCTCGCCCCACGACCAGGCCGCTTCCTCCTCGCGGCCCCTGGCGGGTCGTGCCCGGGTGCGTTCCGCTCCGCGCGCGGCCACGCGCTCGATCGGGCGGATGTCGCTCGCCGGCAACGCGGCCACGATCGCGTCTCCCACACCGAGCGCGAGGGCGACGCGCAGGAAGCTGTCCAGGCCACACGGTGACCCGGCCTCGAGCCGACGCACGGTCCGCAACGAGATTCCCGCGTCCCTCGCGACCGCCTCCTGTGTCACGTTGCGGGCCAGGCGCAGCCTGGCGAGCCGGCTACCCATCTCGGTTCGCAGCCCGTGCGGTGTCACGGTATTGGAAGAATAATCGGTCATAACTGACCCATCACAGGCCGAATAGTCCCTTAACGGGCCCGATCATGTCTCTGCCCCACGTCCTTGTCAATAGGTCAAATATGACCTTTTTATCTGATAAACGGTCTATTAAAGGCAATTTATGACTTATAAAACAAATGTAGATTCCCCGGCAGAGGGCTTGGGCGGGAGTGAGACATGGCACCCGCAGGGTGACGGTTTCATGGCGTAGAATCGTTCATGCGCACGGCGGGAGGACCATTTGACGCTGTATTTCCTGATCGGCCTGGTGCTGGGGCTGGCAGTCGGCATGTGGACCGTCGGCTTCGGGGCGGAGCTCCTCTACAGCGGCCTGATCGGCGGTCTCGTTGGCTGGGTCCTGCACCTCAGTTCCCGCCTCAGGGGCCTTGAAGAGGAGTTCGATGCGGCGGCGGGTCTGCATGCTCGGCCCGAACCCGCGAAAGCGGATCCAGAGCCGGCGCCTTCCGCTGCCACCGCGGTCACGGAAGAGGTAGAGGCGGTGGGCGCGGTGACGGCGCCAGGCCCGAATCGGGACACGCCTTCGCGCCCCGAACGCGAGTCCGGCGTCTGGGGGGCGGAGCCGGCCCGTGACGAACCCGTGCGGGAGCATGGCCCATCGGCGGCGGACCAGGCACTCGACGCGGTGAAAGGCTGGTTCACGACCGGCAACGTGCCGGTGAAAGTCGGCGTCGTGGTCGTCCTGTTCGGCGTCGGATTCTTTATCAAGTACGCCATCGACAACGAGCTGTTCCAGTTTCCCGTCTGGGCGCGGCTGGCCGGGCTGGCGCTGTTCGGCGTCGCCATGTTCGGCGTCGGCTGGCGGCTGCGCGAGGAAAGAGAGGTCTATGCGCTCAGTCTCCAGGGCGGAGGTCTCGGCATTCTCTATCTCACGACCTACGCCGCGTTCGAGTTCTACGCGCTGCTGCCGGCAACAGTCGCATTCGGTGCGATGGTGGCCGTCACGGTGGCCGCCGGTATCGTCGCGGTGCTCCAGAACTCCCGCACGCTCATCGTGCTGGGCCTCGCGGGAGGATTCCTGGCACCCCTGCTCGCCGCCACGGAGGTGGGGAATCACGTCGCGCTATTCAGCTACTACGCGGTGCTGAACGCGGCAATCCTGACCATTGCCTGGTTCAAGGCGTGGCGGATCCTCAACCTGCTGGGCTTCGCGTTCACTTTCGTGGTCGCGAGCCTGTGGGGCTACCAGGGCTATCGGCCCGAGCACTTCGCCACCACCGAGCCGTTTCTTGTCCTGTTCGTGCTCATGTACATCGGCGTCGCGGTGCTGTTCGCCCTGCGCCGCCCGCCCAACCTGCGCGGTTTTGTCGACAGCGCCGTGGTCTTCGGCACGCCGTTCATCGGTTTCGCCCTGCAGACCCAGCTCGTGGAGAGCGAGGCCGGGCTGGCCTGGTCGGCGGGAGGCCTCGCGGCGCTTTACGCCGTGCTGGCCGCGATCCTGTGGCGGATCAAAGATCTGCGAGTACTGGCGATGTGCTTCCTGGGGCTGGCGCTCGCGTTCCTGGCGCTGGCGTTCCCGCTTGCGCTGGATGACCGCTGGACGTGCGCCGCCTGGGCCGCCCAGGGCGCGATGCTGGCGTGGTTCAGCGTGCGCAACGGGTCCCGGCTGCTGCTGATTGCCGGCGCCGCGCTGCAGGTCGCCGCCGCCCTGGCGCATGCGCAGGCGGGGCTGTTCGACAACGTGGCCACGCCTCTGCTGAATGGTCCTTTCCTTGCCGGCGTGGTGCTGGCGCTGGCCGGCTGGACCGTTGCCTGGAGCTTCGATCACGGCACCCTGTCGGAACGCGCGCTACGCGTGTGGACGCGCATTGCGCTGTTCTGGGGAGGTGCTTGGTGGTTCTGGTCGCTTACCCAGGAAATGACCGAATTCGTGGTCGAGTACCTTCGGGGCGCTGTCTGGCTCGGCATCTTCGGGCTTTCGGCCATTGCGGCCATGCTCGTGGCGCATGCGGCGCACTGGCGCAGGTTCAATTCCCTGGCGCTCGTGCTGTTGCCCTTCATGGCCGTGATGCTTCCCATCAGCTTCTGGGTCGAATCGCAGCCACACCCTCTCGCGAACTACGGATGGCTCGCCTGGCCGTTCGCGCTGGGTGTGCAATACGCGTTTCTCTACTACCGGGAGGAGGGCTATCCGAGCCTCACGCGGCTCCTGCACGTCGGCACGTATTGGGTGTTGGCGGCGCTGATTGCGAGCGAAGTGCCGTGGCTCGTGGAGTTCGTCGCCGGGGGCGACTGGCCCCTCGCGTTCGCCGTCGCATCGGCCGCGGGGCTGGCGCTCGCGACCGGCGCGGCGCGCGCAAGACTGCCCTGGCCGCTTGACGCGCATTGGCACGCGTATTCCACGGTGGGAATTCCGGTGGTGGCGGGAGCCGCGGGCGTGCTCGTTATGGCGGCGAGCCTGAGCTCCGATGGGAGCGCGGCGCCGCTTCCCTATCTTCCGCTGGTCAATCCGCTGACGATTGCGGCGGTCGCGGCGGGTGTCGCGATCTGGCGCACTCTCGGCATCGACGTGCGGCGTCCGGATGCGCGGACCCTCGTCCTGCTGTTCGCCGTGGCCGGCCTCGTCCTCCTGTCCATGGAAGTGGCACGCGGCGTCCACCACTTCGCGGGCGTTCCATTCACCGCCGGCACCCTCGCAGGATCGGCGATCTTTCAGGCGGGACTATCGCTTGTCTGGGGAGCCGCGGGCCTCGCGGGAATGGTGGCGGGGGCAAGGAGAGAACATCGCGACGTCTGGATCGGCGGCGCCGTCGTGATGGGTCTCGTGATCGTGAAGCTGTTCCTGGTGGAACTCGGCAATGTCGGCACCTTGAGCCGGGTCGTGTCCTTCCTCGGCGTGGGCCTGCTGCTGCTCATCGTGGGTTACCTGGCGCCGGTACCGAAGGGCAGGAACGAGGCGGGGGACGGTGAGGCTTCCGCGGCGACCACACCGACATGAGGATGGTCACAGGGACCTGTTCGGTCGCCGGGTCCCGCCGGTCCAACAGGGGCACCTGGGGATGCAGTTCACTGCCTCGCCCTACCCATCTCGTGGTGGGGGCAGACTGCGATGAGCATGCAGCCAAAGATCATTTTCGAGCCACACATTCCCATGGCGCTGCGGTGCGCCCTGGGGTACGCGGGAGACGATGGGTTCGTGGCATCGCTGCCGGAGTTGCTGCATGCCAGGACGAACGCGCCCTACGGCAACCTCGTCTGGAATACCTGGTTCACCGCGCACTCCGAGGAGTGCGTCGTCACCAGCCCGCAGGGCAACCCGGTCGTGGTGGCGATTCACGGCGGCGGCGTGCTCGGAACGCCCCGGCGCTTCCAGCGAAGCCTGTACGCCGACATGGACCATCGGAATTCGGAGGGTCTCACGGGCGGCGCCGCCGCCAAGGTCACTCTCGAGGAGGCCCGCGACGTGCCGGGCAAGCTGCCCGACGGCACGCGAATCCCGATATTCGCCTTTGATGAGTTCAGGCACGGCATGGATAGACTGCGGCGGCGCTACGGCGTCGTCACTGACTTCTACGGGTATGACTCGGACTACGGCATCGGCGGCTATGGCCACATGGTCGGCATGGCCCGATACATCGCCGTCAAGCCGGGACGGGGGGCCGGCCGGCGGATTGCGGGGCCAGGGCTTCCAATCAAAAAGGACCATGGGATGAAAACACGACGCCAGGCAATCCAGTCCGTGGCCATGATCGGCATCGGCATCCTGGCCGGCCCAATGGTCTTTCCGAGCGAGCGGGAAATGCGCATGGTGGCGAGAATCTTCTTCGACTCCTACGGCACGCGGGCACTGGGCCAGGCGCTGCGCTACGCGGGCGATGCGGGCTTCGTCGCGTCCCTGCCACAACTCCTGCACGCGCGGGTCCACGCCGATTACGACAACATCATCTGGAACACGTGGTTCAGCGCGAATTCCGAGGAGAGCGTCGTGACGACGCCGCAGGGGAACCACGTCGTGGTCACCGTGCACGGCGGCGGCATTTTCCGCAGGCCCGCTCGCATCGAGCGCGCGCTGCGGGCCGACCTGAGCCGGCACAACGTGGACGGTCTGACCGGGCAGTACGCGGCCAGGATCACGCAGTCCGAGGCGAGCGGCCTGCTGCGCGGCCGGCTTCCGGACGGTACCGAGCTTCCGCTCCACGACTTCGCGGAGTTCAGGCAAGGCGTTGCAGAATTGCCTAAGCGCTACGGCGTCGTGCTGGACTTCGAGACGGCGAGAAAGTCGCCGACGGGCTACGTTTCCTTCGAGGCGCTGCGGGACGATCCGCTCACCATTTGCCGCGCCGGTGGCGTTGACGCGACGGCCGCATACCTGGACCGCGCCCGAAAGCGCAACGACACCCGCAGGATGAAGGTTTCGCACAGGCACAACGACATCAATCCCGACGAACCCCAGTTGCGCCTGCTGAACCTCGGCGGCAACCGGGGCGGCATCGGCAGCGAGGGTTACGAGGGCCGCGGCTGGGGCTACGGCGAGGACTGGGGCATCGCCGCCTCGGGGCCGGTGGACATGGGCCGATACATCGGGGTCGCGCCGCGCGACATCTCGACCGGCGTGCAGCACCTCGAATTCGAACTCGAGCGCTGATGGAAACGGTCTCGTTCGGACGATCGGGCCTCAAGGTCAGCAGGTTGTGCTTCGGCACGATGGGTATCGGCGACCGCGCCTGGCGACCGTGGGTCATCGACGGGGCGGCGGCAACTTCGCTGCTGCGGCGCTGCCTCGACCTCGGCATCACTTTCTTCGACCTGGCGGACTGGTATTCGGCCGGCGAGAGCGAGCGCATCGTCGGCAAGGCGCTGCTGTCGATGGTCCCCCGGGACCGGCTCGTGCTCACGACCAAGGCACGCTACGCAATGAGCGCGGACCCGAACGACGCGGGCCTGTCGCGAAAGCACCTGTTGTCGGCCATAGACGACAGCCTGCGGCGGATCGGGACCGACTACGTCGACATCTTCATGGTGCATGCGTTCGATCCGACCACGCCCATGGAAGAGACGATGGCGGCGTTGCACGAAATCGTGCAGGCGGGCAAGGCCCGCTACCTGGGCGCATCGACCATGTGGGCGTGGCAGTTCGCGCAGATGAACGCCGTCGCCCGGGAGAACGGCTGGACGCCGTTCGCCAACATGCAGTGCCAGTACAACCTCCTCTACCGCGAGGAAGAGCGCGAGATGATTCCCTATTGCCTTGACCAGGGCATCGCGGTCACGACTTTCAGCCCGCTGGCGCGCGGCTGGCTGACGGGGGAAGCCACCCGCCGCTCCGAGACGGACGACTACTACAACCGCAACTACGGCGACGCGCTGGACCTCACGATCCGCGAGCGCGTGCGCACCATCGCCGACGACCACGGCACGACCATGGCCAGGGTCGCCATCGCCTGGGTCCTGTCGAAGCCGGCGATCTGCTGCCCGATCACCAGCGCCGCAAGCCTGGAACAGATCGACAACAACGTCGACGCGTTGAACCTTCAGCTCACGCCTCAAGAGATCTCCTCGCTGGACGCGATGTACCGGCCGCGCGGCGTCGTCAACGACTACGTCGTGGACCTGCCGCTGCGCCACCTCGGCGGCGTCCTGTCCGAGGCGGAAACGTAGTCTCGACGTGGAAACCGTTTCTTTCGGCAATACCGGGCTCAAGGTGAGCCGCCTGTGCTTCGGCACCATGACCATCGGTTCGAGCGCCTGGAAGCCCTGGGTGCTGGACGAGGCGGCGTCGCGGCCATTCATGTACGGCGATACGCTGGATCGCGAGATCTGCGCGCGCGTCGAGGCGATCGCCAGGGAGCACGACTCGACCATGGCGGCCGTCGCAATCGCGTGGGTCCTGTCCAGGGACGACATCTGCTGCCCGATCCTCGGCGCCAGCACGGTGGACCAGGTGGCGAACAACGTCGAGGCGCTCGGTCTCGCGCTCACCGCGGACGAGATTCGGGAACTGGATGCGTTGTACAGGCCGCGCGATGTCATCAACGACTACGTGCCGGAACCGATGCCTCGGTACTGGCGGGAGGCGCCAGGTGGATAGCATGTCCTCGAACGCGTCGCCCATGCGGGTGGTCGATGCCGTGCGCTGTATATTCGAAGCACAAGCCGCGAAAGTGAAAGACGCGGCCAGCGGCGAACAGCTCCAGCGTGTCCTGTCGCTGATGGAGGAACTGCGGCCGGACCCCGCGCCCGGCGAGCCAAGGCAGCTCCCCGGCTGCCGGCACGTCGAGCGGGCGCTCGAGCTGGCCGAATCCGGTGGGGCGGCCGCCGTGGCGACCGCGATCCGGCCGCTTCTGCCCACGCTCACCTGGGAACAGAACCCCCGCTACAACGCCGGCAACATGGGTGCCGAGTTCATGGACAACTACGCCTGGAGCGGCCTCGGCCTGGCCGGCAGCGACAGCATCTCGTTCGGCGTGCTGCTGCTCGGTCCCGGCGTGACCTATCCGCCGACCAGTTACGAGTCGGAGGGCGTATTTCTCGTGATCGGCGGGTCCCCCGAATGGAAATCCGGCGACGATCCCTGGCTTCGCGCACCCGGGAGGTCGACGGCGGATTCCCGAAGATCATGGACTGCGCGGACATCGACCGCATCGTCACCGGGTACGGCGAGGCCGCCGGCGGCGCAGGGAAGGCGGCCTGGACGGGCGCGAAGTGGTCGGCCAGGCGCACCTGCCGGAACAGTTCTGGTCGCCGGCCCGGAACTCGCGCACCAACGAATTCGGGGGCTCCCTCGAAAACCGGCAGCGTTTCGATTTCATGGTGCTGGAGGAGATTCGCCGCCAGGCCGGCGACGACTTCATCGTCGGCATACGCATCGCGATCGACCAGAATCTCGAGGGCGGACTGTCGCAAGCCGACTGTCTCGAGATCGCGCGGATTCACCACCACGCCGCCGAGAGGTCGGGCTATCGCAACTGCCCCGTCTATCTGCGGCACTTCTACGACAAGGGCGTGACCCTGACACCGGACCTGCGGCTGCAGAAGGTGGAGGGCGACGGCGCGCGGCTGCGCGCGGTGTTCGCAAACGAACTCACCGACCAGGTCGTGGTGGAGCGCGGCACCGTCCCGGTCGATGATCTGTTCGAGAAGCTGAGGACCGAGTCCTGCAACGACGGCGCGGTCGACCCGGACAGATTGCTGGCTGGCTTGCCGCTGTGACAGACGGTCCGTGCGACGGCTTCGAGCTATCAAGGTGGGCGATGCCGTCTCGTCGAGAGACATTCACTGCGCGATACTCGACTCGCGACGCCTGTGCAGGGCGCTGTAGCGAAAACCGGCCCTCCAGACGTCCAGGGATGATGACGGGCGCCGCCGGGCGTCAGGCCGGATGTCGGCATGCCGCGCGAACCAGGCGAACGTGTCGTCTACCGTGTTCGCGAAGCTCGCGGTTCTCCGGCCGGGACGGCGCAGCTCATCGCGCTCCGCCGTCCGCGGCGGCATCTGTCAGAGGAAGTCCCAGTTGACCTCCAGGAAGAGCACCTGGCCGCGAGCATCGTAACGCGTGAGATCGTAGGGCCGGCCTCCCCACGGGGTAGCTGGCGGATCGGCGTCCAGCACGTTGCGCCCGCCGCCGCGCAGACGCAGGCCGTTGTCGAAACGATAGCTCACGTTCAGATCGACCGTGACGCGGGAGCCAACCTGCATGGTCGGCCGAGGGGTGAACCGGGCTTCGCACCGGCCGACCACTACCTGGCAGGTACCGGTGCGATCATTCTCGTAGCCGGGCGTGAAGCGCACAAACAGGTTCGCGGCGTACTTGCCGGCCGACCAGGCCAGCGATCCCACGAGCCCGTATTCGTTGCTGCCCCAGGTGGTGCCCACGCGGTCCACGGGCGGCGCTCCGGGGATGATCGTGAAGTGTTCGTCGAGGACTCGCGTGTAGCTGAGCCTCGGCCTGAACGCGCCAAGGGCGTTTTCGAAGCGGTACTCCAGTTCGGTAGTGAGTATCTCACTGACCTTTTCGGAGAGATTGATATACCTCGCGAAGGCCTTGATCGCGTTGCCCTCGGCGTCGCGCTCGATGATCTCCGGAAGCGTGAACGCAACTTCCGGATCGCTGAAGAGCAGGTTGTAGGAGTACTCGATCTTGTCGGTGAAATCGACTTTCGACCAATGCACGGTCCAAAGCAGACCGGGCATTGCCTCCGGCGTCCACTCGAAACTCAACGCGTAGTTGTCTGAAGTTTCGGGGCGGAGGTCGTCCCCCACGCCATAGATCGTGGCCCTGCGGACCTGGCACCCGAAAGCGAGGCAGGGAGGGCCGCCCTCAACATCGTAGGGATCCTGCACGTAGACGGTGTCCTCGCGGGGTTCGACGATGTGGAACGTGTCGCTGAACACCGGCGGGCGAAACGACTCCGACCAGGAGGCCTGCAACGCCAGGTTCTCCGTGGGTCCGTAGCGCAAGCCGACCCGCGGGCTGGTGTGGGTGTGCGTCAGGGTGACGATGTTGGGCTCGCCCTGGTGCGTCCATCTGCCGGCCACGCGGACGCGCGTGATGCCGCCAACGGCGCCGGTGGCTTCGTAGCGGTCGTAGCGCGCCTGCACGTTCAGCAACAGGGAGTGCATCCAGGAACGGGCGTTGCTCTCGCCGACGAGGGGGAAAGCGAGTTCGGCGAAAAACGCCGTGAGATCCTGTTGCGGGCTGGCCAGGCCGAACAGTACCTCCAGGCCCTTGCTCTCGGTGACACCCGCCGCGTCGGTATAGTCTTCCTGTTCCAGGCGTATGCGTTTTTCCCGCTGGTGCGTACCCGCCGCATAGCTGACCCGGCCGCCAGGCAATTCAAGCAGTTGGCCACGCGCCAGCAACTCGTAGGTGTCGGTCTCGGTCGCGCCCCGATGCGGCCCGATCCACGGCGAGGCCAGTTCTCCCAGGTGCGGACTTTGCCTGGAGCCATCGCCGAACAGGTTGATCGCCACGGCGGGGTCTGGACTGGCGAGCAATTCCAGCAGCCGCGCCTTGATCGGAACGCCATCGGCCAGCCAGTTTGGCCGTATGTAGGAAACCTGCCAGCCGAAGTTCTCCGATTCGGAGCTTCCCACCTGGAATTCGACCTGGTGGTTGTCCGCGAAGTCCCAGATGAACCCGGCGTTGATGTTGCGCTGCTCGTTCCGCGATTCGTGGTAGGCGCCCGGCAAAGCGCCGGCTTCGACCTCGGTCGTGGGCAGGTAATTCACCCTGACGGTCTGGCCGAAGGGATTGAAGGCATTGCTCGCCGGCACGTCGTAACCGCTCAGGTCGGTTCGGTACTCCTGGTAGGCCTCGTGCCTGGAATACAGGTAGTCCACGAAGATCCGGAATTCGTCGGAGAAGAACTGTTCGGCGAACAGCGTCACCGAAGTATTGCTGGCGTCCTCCCCATTCTGCGGCGGCACGTAGTCGACGGGAGCCACATCCTCCGTGAACTCATCGACCGCGGCGCCCTCGCCGCTGTGTCCCGCTGGAGATTGTTGCCGCAAGGCCATGCGCCCCAGGAGTACGCGCAAAGCCTCCGCAACACGCCGGGCTGTCCCCTCGTCGTATCGCGATCGTCGAATTCGGGGCCGAACAGGTCGCGGTTGTCGTTCGTGGTCCAGCCGGTCTTGGTGTTGGTGATCGGATCCTGCGACGTCCGCTCCAGCGTGCCCGTGAGCTGGCCGCTTCCCCAACCGTAGCCGCCCTGAATGCTGGCATTGGTCCGGTGGGCGTCGGTGGAGCTCAAGTCCTGGCGCAGGGTCACGGCGGCGCCCGTGTAGTTCTTCCTGGTAATGAAGTTGATCACGCCGCCAATGGCGTCGGCGCCGTACACCGCCGAGCCCCCGTCCAACTGGACGTCCACCCGTTCGATGGCGGACAGGGGCACGTTCAGAAGGTTGGCGAAGCCCTCCTCGTCCCCCGCCCGGCCGGCGACGCGCCGCCCGTTGATCAGCACCAGCGTGTTGGCCGACCCCAGCGCGCGGAGGTTGGCCGTCGAGGTGCCAAATCCCGTGATGGTCTCGAACAGGATCAGCCCGGTCAGGGGGTTGTCGACGTTCCTCGGGTTCTTGTCCACATCGCTCGGCGCGAGCGCTGAGCTGTCCAGCGCGCTGGTCTGCTGCGTGATCGACGCATAGGTCCACGGCAGGGTCCGCATCAGTTCCTCGACGCTCGACACGCCGCTGGCGGCGAAATCGTCCGCCGACAGGCTATAGACGAAAGCAGTGGCGTCGCCCTCGGACAGCCGGGAGCCGGTGACCGTCATGACTTCCACATCGTCCATCCCTTCGATGGCCGCCGCCGCGGTTTCGTCTTCGACGGTCTCTTCTTCGCCCGTATCGGCGTCCTGCCCCAGAGCCGGGAACGCGAACACGAGAACAGCTACCGCCAGTCGGCAGCCAAGGAACTTCAGGCCCATTACGATCTCTCCAGTGACGCGCGTCGGGACGCAAGAGTGGCTGCAACTTCGAATTGCACCCCACTCGTACTACGAACTCCTCCGTACTGTCAAACGGGATGAGCCGGCTGACCGCCTCCAATGCGGGGAGAAACGGATGTCCCCCAGCGCGCCTGAGGCGGCTTCTGCCGCCCGTGCGGCCGCGCCGATGATCCGCATGGCCTTTGCGGTCCTGCTCACGCGGGGCCCCAGTACTTGTAGTACTCCGGGTTGGCCCAGCGTTGGCCGATGTCGAGGAAGCCCCGGGGGCCGCGTTTGCCGTACTCGAAGGGATCGCCCGTCGCCTCCATCCAGCGATGCAGCCGCGTTTCCATCTCCTCGACGGCGGGCCGCGCCTCGGCGGTGCCGAAGATGTTGCGTGTCTCGAGGGGATCCTCGTGCCGGTCGAACAGCCAGGGACCGCGTTCGTGCTGGTACCAGCGGGCGTAGGTGTAACGCTCGGTCCGAACGCCGCGCCAGCGGCCCACCCATTCCAGGCGATTGGGCCAGCCGTTGCCCATGTTCATCAGGTACACGGATTCGCTGGCGCCCGGCGTGCGTTCGGTGTCCTCCGGCGCGGGCTCGCCCCGCCACACGCGGGAGATGTCCCTCCCCTGCAGGCCTTCGGGCAGCGGAACCCCGCAGGCGCCGAGCAGGCTCGGCACCAGGTCGATGGCGCCCATGAATGCCTGGCTGCGCGATCCGGGCGGTGTGCCCCCGGGCCAACGGATCAGGAACGGGATGTGCGCGGACTCGTCGTAGGGCGTCGCCTTGGAGGCCCGCATGGACGGGTGCATCCAGGTGTCCCCAGGCTTGCCGTAGCCGTGGCTCGACAGGTGGTCGCCGTGGTCGGAGGCGTAACAGACGATCGTGTCGTCGGCCAGGCCCAGCCGGTTCAGCGCATCCAGCAGCCTGCCCATCTGCGCGTCGAGGCCGGTGCAGCAGCCGTAGTAATCGGCGATCTCGCCCCGCGCGAAGTGCGCCATCTGGGGCGGCACGTTGTCCGGCAAATCGACATCGGCGGGATCGTAGAGCCCGTATTCGCCGGGATACTTCGGGTACGGCCAATGCGGCGGGCGCCAGGAAACGAACAACGCGAACGGGTCGTCCTCGCGTTCCGCCCTGTGTGCTTCCATGAAGCGTATGGCGAGATCCGTCTCCACCACGGGCGTCCAGCCGGGATGGCGCGTGGGACCATCCTCGTTCTCGTAGTAGCGCTGGTCGAAATAGTCGCCGCCGATCCCCTCCACCGCCCCCAGGTAGTCCAGTCCGTAGCGGTTTTCGGGCGTATAGGGAGGAATGCCGAGGTGCCAGACGCCTATGTGGCCCGTGTGGTAGCCCGCCGAACGGAGGGTGCCGGGGAAGGTTGGAATGTCGCGAAACGGCTCGTACTCGTTGCAGATCACGCCGTTGCGCCAACCGTACCGGCCGGTCAGCAGGATCGCCCGGAACGGCGAGCACAGCGGATGGTTGGAGAACATGTTGTCGCAGGCCATTCCCTCGGCCGCCATGCGGTCGAGGTTCGGGGTCTGCACGACGGGATTGCCGTTGGCGCCGAGCGCGGTGTAGCGCTGCTGATCCGAGAACACGAAAAGGAGGTTCATGGGTCCAATGCTCAAGCTGCTGGAAAAGGTACCGGCGCAATCTTAGTTCAATACCGGCGAGCGCAGGTCGCCGCGGAAATTCGCGATCCGCGCGACGGCTTCGAGCTATACAAGGTGGGCGACGCCGTGTCGTCGAGGGACATTCACTGCGCGATACTCGACTCGCGACGCCCGTGCAGGGCCCTGTGACGAGGCCCGTAACCGACAGGAGCGCAGGACCTGACTACCGGCGCCTCGGTCGTCGTCCGGTCCCGATGTCGCGCGAACCAGGCGGATTCAGTCCCGCGCGTCCACCACCGTCAGCATGGAAACCAGGGTCTCCGTGCGGGGCGGCAGGCACAGGTCGTCCTTGCAGGTCTGGTAGGTGACGTCGGCCAGCACCTCGTAGCGCCCGGATGCGCTCGCCTGGACAGGTTGCGTCCAGGCCTGGTCGGCGCCCTTGTAGATGTCGTATGGGCCCTTGACGTGTTGCAGCGGCAGTATGGGCGACCCCGCGGCGGCGACGCCATCCGGAAACTCGAAATCGACGCGCGCCGGGATCATGCCCTCGAGCGCGTTGCGCTCCGTCGGAGCATAGATGTACCAGGGAGGGCGCATGCTGAACCTGATGATCACATCGGCGGGCTCGCCGGTGCGAACTTCCTCCGGCACCGCGATCTCGACCGCCACCGGCGACTGACCGGCCTGCGCCGTGCCCGACGACGCTGCGCGCGCCGCCGATGCCGGACGCACTGCCTTCGCCGCCGCCGTATCCGTCTGCCGGCGTTCGCCCAGCATGACGTAGATCCGGCCCTGGTGGCGCATGGTCAGCCAGTAGGCCTTGCCTTCCTCATACAGGCGGCCGATCGTGTCGTCCCAGTAGTCCTGGTTGAACTTTACGTGCTCCAGGAATTTTTCCTCGCCCATCCGCTCCCGCATGCCGCCCATATCCATGGATTCTTCGGTGGGCCGTTCTCTCGGCGGGTACAGCCCCGGATCCTTGCCGGCGCTTTCCACCTCGTTGACGTCCTCCCACTCCCACGACAGTTCGTCGCTGAACTCGCCCCCGTTCACCGTCGCGACGCTGGCGCCGATCACCAGGTCCTTGACGCCGTCGCGGTTCCAGTCCTCGACGTAGACCCGCTGGCCGCTGCCGGGCAGCGCCTTGGCGCCGTCCGCGACCGGCACAAGATCGACCCCGGGGTGGAACCGGAGACCGTCCTCGGTCTTCGCACCGCGGAAGAAGGTGACGGCATGGCTGGCGGGATGGCGGTAGGAGCCGGTCACGAGGAGATCGAGAACGCCGTCCTCGTCCCAGTCGACGACCAGGGGACTGCTCTTGCCGTCGCCGTCCGGGGGCGAAAGGTATGCGTCGGGCAGGTCCGCCGGCCGCTCCGTGGGGCGGTCGAGAATTCGCAAGGGGTTTCCTTCAAGGTCGAGCAGGGGTTCGCGTTGGCCGAAACTCGGCCGTTCCGGGCCGCCGACGTTCTCGCTGACACGCAGGCCGCCGCTGCCGCCGACGACCAGGTCGTAGTCGCCGTCGCCGTCCAGGTCGCCAAAACTAGCGGAGCTGTAGACCCAGTAGTCGAACGTGCCTATGTCCCCGGGTTCGCCGTCGTAGTCTCCGAACCCGGGCAGTCCCGTTGCGGCGGGGTCGCCCTCCTGGGGCAGTGTCTCGCCCGGCATGAATCCATCGCCGGTGCCCCGGAACCAGGTCACTTCGCCGGGATGGTACTGGCCGGTGATCATGTCGAGGTGGCCGTCGGCGTCGAGGTCGTAGAACTGGGGCGTGAAGCCGATGCAGCACCACTGCGGAACCTCCATGATGGTGCCCTCCGTATCCTTCGCCCACTCGAACGCATCGGTGAACTTCGGGTCCCGGTCGGAGCCGGCGTTAAGGTAGACACGGATGGTCGACCCATCCGCGCCCATCGGGAACAACTCGCCGGAGTTGGTTTCGAACTCCCCTACCAGGAGGTCGCGCTTGCCGTCGCCGTTCCAATCCCATAGCGCGGGGGCGGCCAGGCCGTGCTTCTCCGTGAGGATGGGCGCGGTGGAGCCCATAACGAGGAACGGCTGGCCCAGCTTGGGTGTGCCGGGAATCGCAGGGTCGAGGATCTCCGGGAAGCTTGTCTCGTCCGCGGCGAGCCCGCCACAGAACCACAGCATGGTGCCAAGAAGGAGAGCCTTCAGCCGGGGGAGCTTGCCCGCACGCTGACGCGTGAGGAAGTGCCGACATTTCCACTGTCGCTGGAGGCGTACGCCCAAAAGAGCCTTCAGCCGGGGGAGCTTGCCCGCACGCTGACGCGTGAGGAAGTGCCGACATTTCCACTGTCGCTGGAGGCGTACGCCCAAAAGAGCCTTCAGCCGGGGGAGCTTGCCCGCACGCTGACGCGTGAGGAAGTGCCGACATTTCCACTGTCGCTGGAGGCGTACGCCCAAAAGAGTTTCACGTCCGCTTTTTCGCACGGTCCTTAGCTCCCTTCGTCTGTTTCCGGCCCCGATCATGGGCAGGGCAGCTTACCGCAGGCTGACGCGGCTCGCGGCCTGCCCCCCACGGGGCGGGAGCGCACCGGGCGCCGGCACAGGCATAATGGGTGCCACGCAAACCAGTGAGGTGAATTTGCAATGACGACACATGCAAACCGATGGCTGAGGGCAATCCAGGTGGGTTGCCTCGCGATCGTCGCGACGGTGGGCGGCGCGGTGCTTGCCGAGGACCCGCCCGAGATGGCGCCGGAGATGCGCGCCGACATCGAGCGGCTCATGGAGGTGACGAAGGCCTACGATCCGGCGCTGGTCGAGCAACTGAGCGGTGCGCTGGCGGAGCAGATCGCAGGCATGATCAGCGACAAGACGAAGCCGGAGGTCCTTGCGCGCTGCATGGAGATATCCAACAAGGCATTCGCCGACATGATGGCTGACGGCGGCTTCCAGGAGGAACTGAATGCCATCTATGCGCGGCACTTCTCGCACGACGACATCCGCGAGCTCCTCGCCTTCTACCAGACACCGCTGGGCAAGAAGACCATCGAGGTCATGCCGCAACTGATGATGGAAAGCATGCAGGTGACCATGGGCTGGGTGGCCAAGGTGAACCCGGTGATCCAGGAGCGGGTGACGGCACAACTGCGCGAGGAAGGACTGATCGAGTAGCCGCCCGCCCGGAGCAACATTCCACACGGGTTGCGGCCGGCAATGCACGATGGGCGGACACGTAGCCGGCACGCCGCTGTCAGGCGGGGCACCTTTCCATCGTGACCATCGCCCTCACTTTCATCCACCTGATCACCGTATTCGGGTTCCTTGTCGCGGCGTTGGTCCACTGGGTAAAGCGGCGCAGGGACATCCGGGAATGCTCACGGTTCGCCTGGGCCGTGGCCGGCGTCTATTGCGTCCTGCTGGCGCCGTTGGTGTTCGCCGTAGAAGCCAGGCCGTGGGTGTTCGCGATCGCGGTGCCCATCGACGCCGCACGGACGTTGTTCACGGCCGTGGGCGTCTCCTGCTGCGCCGCAGCTGGTGTGGTCGCCTTCCCGCTGCTCCGGCCCGGCCTCGGATCCGGGAAGGCGTCGCCGCGGCGTTCTCCCGCTGCGCCGGTCTTGTGGGGCGTGCTCCTCGCCGGAACCTGGACCATCTACACCGTGCTCCTGTTCCATGCCACGAAACCGGTGCCGAGCGACGCCGCCAGGAATCTGTTCGGATCGTTCGACATCGGGGCAAGCATGGCAGTGGCCGTGCTCGCGGTGTCGGTGGCAGCCGTCGGCGAGGAATTGATGTTCCGCCTCGGCATCCAGAACTACATCGCGCGGATCTTCGGATGGTGGGATCACCGTTACTGGCTGGCCATCATCCTGTCAGCCGCGCTATGGTCGCTCGGCCACGCCGGCACCCTGGAACCGGACCGGGTAAAGATCGCGCAAGTCTTCCCCGCCGGGCTTGTCCTCGGGCGGCTCGCCAGGAAGCACGGGATCGAGGCGTGCATACTTTGGCGGCTGAACAGGCGGCCGGGAGGCCGGAAGACACGCGGCACATGAACGCTGTAGCGGGCACCCAGGAGCCGAGGCTGTCCCTGCTCATGGAACTGGCTGGCCACCGGCCCGGCGCCCTTGAGTCGGCGCTGCGCCCGTTCACGCGGCACGGCGTGAGCCTGACGCACATCGAGTCGCGGCCGCGCCGGGGACAGACCTTCGACTTCTACGTGGACTGCATCGGGGAGCGCGGACAACCGGCGGTGGAAGCCGTGATCGCGGCGCTTACGGCCGAAGCGGTGCATGTCATCATCCTCGACCACCGCGACGTGCCCTGGTTCCCGCGCGAGGCGGCGGAACTGGACGCCGTCGCGAACAACACCCTGGATGCGGGCATCTCCCTCGATGCGGACCATCCCGGGTTTCGCGACCCGCATTACCGGGAACGGCGCGCGGCCATCGACCGGCTCGCGCGCGAATACCGGCATGGCTCGGACATTCCCCTCGTCGACTACACGCCGGGAGAAGACGCCACCTGGCGCGAGGTGTACCAACGGCTTTCGTCCCTGCGCCGGGCCCATGCATGCACCGCCTACCGGCGCGCCCTCGCCGACCTGGAGCGCGACTGCGGCTACGGCGACCGCATACCCCAGGGCCGGGACGTGAGCGAGTTTCTCGCGGCGCGCACCGGGTTCCGGCTGCGGCCCGTGGCGGGCCTGCTGCGGCCGCGGGATTTCCTGAACGGGCTCGCCTTCCGCGTGTTCTTCTCGACCCAGTACATGCGCCACGGGTCGAAACCGTTCTATACGCCCGAGCCGGACATCTGCCACGAACTGATCGGCCACGCGCCCATGTTCGCCGACCCCGATTTCGCCGACCTCTCGCAGGAGATAGGCCTCGCGAGCCTCGGCGCGGGCGACGCCGACATCGAGCGCCTGGCGCGCTGCTACTGGTTCTCCATCGAGTTCGGCCTGCTGGACGAGGACGGCAGCGTCAAGGCCTACGGTGCCGGTCTCCTGTCGAGCTACGGGGAACTGGAGCACGCCTGCAGCGGCGTATCGAACGCGGGACGCGAGCCCTGGGACCCCGCGCGGGCCGCCGAGCGCACCTACCCGGTGACCGAGTACCAGCCGCACTACTTCGTCGCGGCCTCGCTGCACGACGCGCGCGCCCGCATGCACGCGTTCTGCCGGGACCTCGCCCGGCCCTTCTATGCGCGCTACCACCCCGCCACCGAACGCATCTGGGTAGACCGGGCGGTGCGACGCGTCTGAAGCCGTTGTAGGCAGCGTGCGCGCGACTTAGGCTTACCCGCGCCATTGCATTCGTCAGCGAGCGCCATGAAACCCGCGACCGAATCCACGTTTCTCACGAGCGTCCGCCACATGTTCGACCGCGCCGCCACGGCGCTCGACATCGCGCCGGACCTGGTCGAGACGATCCGCGAGTGCAACTCCGTCATCCAGTTGCGCTTCCCGGTGCGCCTGCGCGGCAGCTACCAGACGTTCTGCGGCTGGCGCGCCGTGCACAGCGAGCATCGGCTTCCCGTCAAGGGCGGCATCCGTTACGCGCCCATCGTCGACCAGCAGGAGGTGGAGGCGCTCGCCGCGCTCATGACCTTCAAGTGCGCGCTGGTCGACGTGCCGTTCGGCGGCGCCAAGGGCGGCCTCGCGATCGCGCCCAGGGACTACGACGAGCACGAACTCGAGCTCATCACGCGGCGCTTCACGCAGGAACTCGCCGACCACGGCTACATCGGCCCGAGCCGGGACGTGCCGGCGCCGGACATGGGCACCGGAGAACGCGAAATGGCGTGGATGGCGGACGAGTACCGTGCGCTCTACCCGTCAGACATTGACGCGCTTGCCTGCGTCACCGGCAAGCCCCCGACCCAGGGTGGAATCCCGGGACGGACCCAGGCCACTGGGCGCGGCGTCCACTACGTGGTCCGCGAGTTCTTCGGCCATCCCGAAGACCTGGCACGCTGCGGTCTCGACGGCGGCCTCGAAGGCAAGCGTGTCGTCGTCCAGGGATTCGGCGACGTGGGCTTCAACGCGGCGCGCTACCTGGTAGAGGACGAAGGCGTGCGCCTGGTCGGCGTGGTCGAGCGCGACGGCGCCATCGTCTCCGATGCCGGCCTCGAACCCGATGCGGTCGCCGAACACCTCCATCGAACCGGGGGCGTCAGGGATTTCCCCGGCAGTCGATTCGTGGCGGACGGCAGGTCCGTCCTCGCCGCGGACTGCGACATCCTGATGCCTGCCGCAGTCGAGAACCAGGTCACGACCGACAATGCGGCGCGCATCCGGGCGCCCCTTGTCGTGGAAGCGGCCAACGGTCCCGTGACCTTCGCCGCCGAGCAGACGCTCCTTCAACGCGGCAAGATCGTTCTCCCCGATCTCCTGGTCAACGCCGGCGGCGTGACCCTGAGCTACTTCGAGTGGGTCTCCAACGTCTCGCACATGCGCTTCGGCCGCCTTTCCCGCCAGCTCGACATCCAGCGCAACCGCCACATCGTCGAGATGATCGAGACCACCACGGGCAAACCGGTGCCGGACTCGCTCAAGGCGCCGCTGCTGCGGGGCACCGAGGAACTCGACCTCGTCCGCTCCGGTCTCGAGGACACCATGCGCGGCGCCTACGGCGCGATCCGCGAAACCATGCTCGCGTCCGAAGCCATCGACGACCTGCGCACGGCGGCGTACGCCGTCGCGCTCGAAAAGGTGGTGCGCTCCTACCGGGAGATGGGACTCGCCTGAAGCTGGCAAGCGCGCTACGACCCTTCCGCCAACTCGTCGTAGCGCCGCTGCATCTCGTCCGGGAAGTCCGTTACAACGGCAAGGGCGTCCTCGATCTGCGCCTGGTGTCCTTCGTCAGGCAGGACCCACGGGATTGATGGCCGCAACGCCCAGTGGGGCAACGGCAGCCAGGGATCGAGGTTACCATTGGCCTGACCGTGCCAGGACGGGAGCCCTGTCGATGAAATCCGCCGTCACCCAGCGCGCCGCCGTACTGTTCGGGGGCGTGGGCCTGGTCTGGGCGGTATCGCTGTACGCGCTCGCCGATCAAAGTGTGCTGTACCTCCTGGCACTGACGCCCCGGAGGCTCGACGGGCTGCCCGGCGTGATGGGCATGCCCTTCGTGCACCAATCGCTGTGGCACCTCGTCGCAAACACCCTGTCCCTGGTTCCGCTGGCAGCCATCGTGCTGTTCCGGGGCGTGCGCTACTACCTTGTGACGGTGGCGTGGATCGTCGTTCTCGGCGGTCTTGCCGTGTGGCTCTTCGGTCGCGAGGCCGTCCACGCGGGGGCCAGCGGACTGGTGTTCGGCCTCGTCGGCTTCCTCGTCGTGCGTGGACTGTACGAGCGCGCCCTCACGTCCCTGCTGGTCTCGCTCGTTGTGGTCCTCCTCTACGGCGGGACGATCTGGGGCGTCCTGCCCCGGGGCGATGGCGTGTCGTGGGAAGCGCACCTGTTCGGACTGATCGCCGGCGCCGCGACAGCGCGCGCTCTCGTCGGTCTGAATGCCCGCAACCGGGCAGGCGATCTCGACGCATGATCTATCTCATCTTCGAGGGCCAGGTACTGCTCTTCACGCTGTTGCTCCTGGCGTTGATCGCTTCGCTCTCGTTTCACGAGTTCGGGCACGCCCTAGTGGCGAAACTGCATGGCGACGACACGGCGGAGCGCGCCGGCCGGCTGACGTTGAATCCCGTCGCCCATATCGATGTCTTCGGTCTGCTGATGGTCGTCATGGTGGGATTCGGCTATGCCAAACCGGTGCCCACGGACCCGCGCAACTTCCGTTCGAGGCGCGCTGATCTCTGGGTCGCGGCGGCCGGGCCCGGCATGAACCTGTTGCTCGCACTCGTCGTGTGGAACGCCTTCCTGCTGCTTCGGAGCACAGGGGTCGATGCGGCGTACACGCCAGGCACCGAGACCTTTGTCTTTCTGCTCGTGCAGGTTAACCTCCTGCTGATGGTGTTCAACCTCATTCCCATCGGTCCGCTGGACGGCCATTACATCCTGCCGCACTTCCTGCCGCCGGCCGCGGCCCGGTCATACCGGTACTACAACGCCCGCTACGGGGTCTACGCGCTGCTGGGGCTGATCGTTCTGGGCGTCCTGGGCGTGCCGGTGTTCCACTACGTGATGTCCATTGCCCAGGCGCTCCTGCCGCTCATCACGTTTGCGCCGATGTCGTGAGCAGCGGGCGCCAGGCAGTCAGCCGCCGCCCAGGGTGGGAGGTGCCCCAGCCACTGTCGACACTCGATGTCGCACTGGACGACGGTACCTCCGTCACGCTCAGGCGGCACGGCAACCCGGAAGGGACGCGGCTCGTGCTCAGTCACGCCAACGGGCTTTCGACCGACGCGTACTACCCGTTCTGGTCGCTGCTCGCCGACCGGTTCGATCTCATCCTCTACGACTTCAGGAACCACGGCTGGAACCCGCCTGCGGATCCGGCGGGCGATCTCGAAGCACACAACATCGAGACCTTCATCCGGGACATGGAGCAGGTCGAGCAGGCGATCAACCGGCACTTCGGGGAACGGCCCAAGGTCGGCGTATTCCACTCGATGTCGGCACAGGTAGCGGTGCTGCAGGCCGCCCGCAGCGGCGGGTTCGAGGCACTCGTTCTGTTCGATCCATTCATCTGTCCGCCGGGATGCGCTCCCCAGCACGTCGCGGCCCTCGGGACGACCATGCGCGGTCTGGCCGAGGGCGCCCGGCGGCGGAGGGGAACTTTCGCCAGCGAGGAAGCGTTCGCCGAGCGCATCCGTCGCGCCCGGCCCTTTGAACGGCTCGTCCCCGGCGCCACGGATCTGATCGCGAGGACGACGCTGCGGCGAATCCCAGGCGAGACGCGGTACGGGTTGTGCTGCCCGCCCAGGTACGAAGCAAGGATCTACGAGCAGGGACTGCATTGGGCGATGACAGTAAACGTTGACAAGCTGCCATGTCCGACCAAGGCCATCGGCGCCGATCCCACGGTGCTGCATTCCTTCATGCCGTCGGTGGACCTGAGCGAACTCCTGATCCTCGACTACGACTTCGTGCCCGAGACGACGCATCTCCTGCAGCTCGAAGCGCCGGGGGTCTGCGCCCATTTCATGCTGGAGTTCCTGGCGCAGACCTTCCCCGGCTAGAAGTTCTCACTGCGGAACGGCGCGCAGATGCCGATCAAGGGGCACCGTCCGGTACGGGCGAGATGGGCGAAACAGAGGGCGCGGATGCGTGGGGCGCCAAGGATTCGGCCAACCCCAGCTTGCGCCCGAGCAGGTCTTCCAGGCCAGCCTTGACGCCACCGTCCAGGCGGATGCAGCCGAACAGTTCCGGCCGGGGGGAAGGGGTGCCGAACGACGGCGGTTCCGGACCCCGGGCTCCCGACACGGGATCCACACCCGGCAAACCCCTGGCGTTGAAGTCCGCGCCGCCCTCCAGCACCCGGTTCGCCGCCCAGGTCTCGCCCCGCCGCATCGATAGCGGCTCGGGCCGATCATTCACGTAGCCGTGCAGTGCCTGGGCATCGCCCGGGTACATTTCGTCGATCACCAGGCGCAACCTGTCGATGACGTTCGCGTCCGCCATGCGCCCGCGCTGGCCCCAGGCAACGATGGCTTCGGCCCTCGTATCCCCTTCCGTGCCGACAATGCCGATGTCCTTCTCGAAGCCGTGGTGATAGCTCATCAGGATGGCGTCGTGCAGGTCGGCAACGTCTTCGAACCTGCTCGAGTAGCTGTAGAAATCCACGGCGCCGTCGGATGCGAAGGCATCGACCACGTCGTCCGGAAGCAGCGCCAGTTGCTCGGACTCGGGATCCTCGCCATGAAAGAAGATCCGGGCAAGCTGCAGCATCAGTTCCGAACCGAGCGGGTGTGCCCGCGTCAATCGTGACGACGGCCAATCGGCGAAGTAACCACTCATCGCCATCCAGGGGGTCCAGCCCGGATCCAGCGACGACAACTTCGACGCCGGCATGAAGTCCGCGGCGTGCGACAACTCGTGATAGAGCAGAAACGCGAGGAGCGGCGGCAACCGGTCGGCGCGCGGCGCCCTCTCGCCTGTCGCGGTCAGGCCCAACGGCACGTTGTTGCGCACGAGGCGCCAGGGTATGCGCAACTGCATGTCGTTGCCGAAGCCGCTTCGGTAGTCCTCCTCCATGGTGACGACGGCGCGCTCCTCCGGCGTCTCCCAGAAGAAGTCAGCGTCGAGGTAGATTGCCCCGGAGCCCGCCCAGTAGTAGGCCGGACGAATGTCGCTTGCGATGACAATCACGGTAATCGAGCGGGCCAGCAGACGGATATCCGCCGGGAACTCGTCCATCCACCGCTTCAGCCGGTCCCCCATCCAGCGATGGGAGACCAGCACCCGCGACATGACGTCATCGACGGTCGGCTCCTCGAACTCCGTGCCGAGGAACGGCAGTTCCCCGACGGTGCAGGTCCGCTGCAACGTATCGCCACCATAGGCGCACGGTCGCAGCAGGTCGGCATGGGTTCCGTCAGGTACATACGGGACCGTGAACGCCACGCCGGCATCGTCCCGGGCGTTGACCTCGAAGACCACTTCGTCCACGCCTCCCAGGTCGTCCGTCACCGTGAGTTGCACGGGATAGACGCCGGGCTCCTCGAAGGTGTGTTCGAGCGTCGCGCCGCTTATCGGCGCGTTGTCCGCCACTTCCCATTCGTAAGTGGCAATCTCGCCGTCGCTGTCGCTGGACTCTGCGGCATCGAAGGTGACGGCGAACGGTGCCACGCCGTCCACCGGGTCAGCCAGTATCCTCGCCGATGGGGGCACGTTGACGACGACTTCGTTCGTGGCGCTGGCCTGCGCGCCGTCGTCGTCGGTCACCTGGAGGCTCACTTCAAACGCGCCGGAGTCCTCGTAGGTGTAATCGACCGTGCGACCGGTGCCCGTGGAACCGTTGCCGAAGTCCCAGGCGTAGGTGGTGATGGAGCCATCGCCGTCACGGGAGGCCGACGCGTCAAGGGTGACGGCGAGCGGGGGTGGGCCGGAAGCCGGCGTCGCCGTGAAGCTCGCGGTCGGCGGACGATTCGGCGGCGGACCTGATCCGCCCGAACCCCCACAGCCCTGCAGCAAGACAGCCGCAACGAGCGTCGTAGGGAGGAGCAATCCGGATCGGGTGTTCATGCGACCTACCCTCCGGCGCACGCCGAGACGTTGCGTTGGACGTCGACGGTGGCGATTCGGTTCGCGATCTTCTCGCGCCACAGGCGCGGGCCCTGGATATGCACCGACTCGCCGCGTGCGTCCACGGACACCGTGACGGGCATGTCGCGCACCTCGAACTCGTAGATGGCCTCCATGCCGAGGTCCTCGAAGGCGAGCAGCGTCGATTTCGTGATCGCTTTCGAGACCAGGTAGGCGGCGCCGCCCACCGCGATCAGCGACACGGCGCCGTGGTCCCGGATCGCCTCGATGCCCACCGGACCCCGCTCGGCCTTGCCGATCATCCCGATCAGGCCGGTGCGTTCCAGCATGGCGCGCGTGAATTTGTCCATGCGCGTGGCGGTCGTCGGACCCGCCGGTCCCACCACTTCGTCGCGGACGGGGTCCACGGGACCGACGTAGTAGATGAACCGGTTCGAGAAGTCGACAGGCAGCGGCTCGCCCCGCTCGATCATGTCAACCAGGCGCTTGTGTGCCGCGTCGCGGCCGGTCAGCAGCCTGCCCGACAACAGCAGCGTCTCGCCGGCGCGCCAAGTCGCGATGTCTGCCCGGGCAATCGAGTCGAGGTCGACACGGCGCGCATCGCTCGCGGAATCGAAGGCAATGTCCGGCCAGTCGTCGAGACCCGGCGGCGCAAACTCCGCCGGCCCCGAGCCGTCCAGCACGAAGCGGACGTGGCGGGTGGCGGTGCAGTTCGGTATCACGGCGACCGGCTTGTTGACGGCATGGGTCGGATGTTCGGCCACCTTGACATCGAGCACGGTGGTCAATCCGCCCAGGCCCTGCGCACCAATACCCAGCGCATTGACCTTCTCGTAGAGTTCGAGGCGCAGGGCTTCCGCGCGGTTCGCGGACCCGCGTGCGAGGAGGTCGTGCATGTCGACGGGCTCCATCAGCGCCTCCTTGGCGAGCAGCATCGCTTTCTCCGGCGTACCGCCGATGCCGACGCCAAGCAGGCCCGGCGGACACCAGCCAGCACCCATCCTGGGCACGGCATCGAGCACCCAGTCGACGACGGAGTCCGACGGGTTCAGCATGGTGAACATCGCCTTCGCTTCGCTGCCACCGCCCTTGGCGGCCACTTCCACCGTGAGCTTGTCCCCACGGACGACCCGGTAGTGGATCACGGCCGGCGTGTTGTCGCGGGTATTGGTCCGGGCTGCGTCGGGATCGGCGACGATAGAGGGCCGCAGGATGTTGTCCGGATCGAGATAAGCACGCCGCACGCCTTCGTTGACCATGTCGTCGACGCTGGTTCCGCCGTCCCAGGCCACTTCCATGCCCACGTCCAGGAAGACGTTGACGATGCCCGTGTCCTGGCAGATGGGACGCTTGCCGAGGGCGCACATCCGGGAGTTGACGAGCACCTGCCGCAGCGCCCCTTTGGCGGCGGGATTCTCCTCGCGCTCGTAGGCGGCGGCCATGGCGCGAATGAAGTCCGGCGGATGGTAGTAGGAGATGTACTGCAGCGCGTCGGCAACGCTCTGGGTCAGATCCCGCGCATGAATTACCGTCATGGTTCGTTCGCCTCACCGAGTACCGGGCCATATTGCGCCTGATTCGAGTCGTTTCCAACGCCGGGGTACACTAGCGTTGACACTTGGGGGGCGGAAAAGTTGACCGACGCATACCAGGAACGCGACATCGAACTCGCGAGCGGCAAGGTACACCTGCTTGAAGGCGGCAGCGGCAGCGACATCGTGATGCTGCATCACTCCTGGGGCAGCCCGGGGTGGCTGCCGGTGCATGCGGCGCTCGCCGAGCGGCATCGCGTAGTGGTGCCCGACCTGCCCGGCTGGGGCGGTTCGGTGCGCCCCGCCTGGGCGCGCGAGCCCCGCGATATCGCGATTCTCGCAGGTCATGTCCTGGATGCGCTGGACATCGGTCCCGCGGCAGTCGTGGGCACGGGATTCGGCGGTTTCGTCGCGGCGGAACTCGCCGCCACGCAGCCGCGCAGGCTGCGCGCGCTGGTGCTCATCGGCGCCCCCGGGCTGAAGCCGGAGAACGGTGAAATCGCCGACCAGATGATGATGTCGCACCGGGCCTATATCGAGGAGAGCTTTCGCGACCGGGAGAACTACGTCGCCTGGGTCGGCGAGGAGCCCGGCGAAGACGTGCGCGAACTGTGGGACATGTCGCGGGAGATGACGGCGCGCGTGACCTGGAAGCCGTACATGTTCAGCCGGCGCCTGGCGCCGCTCCTCGGGGACGTGACGACGCCAACGCTCCTCGTCTGGGGCGGGCACGACAGGATCGTGCCGGTCGAGTGCGCCGAGCTATATGCGGCCTGCCTGCCGAACTCGATGATCGAGATGGTCGGGGATGCGGGTCACGTGGTCGAGATCGAGGAGCCGGAGCGGGTCGCGGACCTGATCTCCCGGCACGTAGACGGGGCGGCGGCTGCTGATAGTATTGAAGCTATCGGTCGCGGCGGCTAAACGATCAAGTTCGACATGTTCATCGGTTATTTCACGGAACGTCCCTACCAGGATCCGAACTCCGGCTACTTCGGCAACACGGGCAGGGCGGTCATGGACCTCGGCATGTCCAACGCCTCCTACGACCCGAGGCTCGGGGCCGATCTCTACAACCGCTACCTCGACGAAAAGCTGTACGCGGAGGAAATGGGGTTCGACGGCCTGATGCTCAACGAACACCACTCGACGCCTTTCTGCATGGGACAGGTCGTGAACCTCGAGGCCGCGATCCTGGCCCGCATCACCAAGCGCGCGAAGATCGTGCTGCTCGGCAACATCCTGCCGATCTGGGACGACCCGCTGTGGCTGGCCGAAGACCTCTCGACCATTGACATGATCTCGCGCGGCCGCCTGGTGACCGGGTGGGTGCGCGGGACCGGTCGGGAAAGCGTCGCGCACAACGCCGTGCCGCCCTACAACTGGGACCGGTTCCAGGAAGCGCACGACTTCATCATCGAGGCGTGGACGCGGGACGGACCGTTCCGCTGGGAAGGCGAGCACTACCATTACCGCTACGTGAACCCCTGGTCGAAGCCCTACCAGTCGCCGCATCCGCAGATCTGGATCCCCGGGGTCATGAGCCGCAACACGGTGGCCTGGGCCGCGAAACACCGCTATCCCTACGTCATGCTCGCGACGGAACTCGGCCCGACCAAGGATTCCTACGGCTACTACGACGAGGTGGCGAAGGAAGAGGGCTACGAGGCCGGGACCCAGCACCGGGGATATCTCTTCAAGGTGCATGTCGACGAGACCGAGGCGCTGGCGGACGAAGCCGGGCGCAAGTACGTGCAGGGGCCGAGCAACCCGTTCCTCGAAGGCAACCAGGGGATCGTCCGACCGTTCATTCAGAACCTGCCGGGGCTGACACAGCGCAACAACCTGCTGCCGACGCTCACGAGTTTCGCCGCCGCCAGGTCGCGGGGCCGGGCGGAACAGTTCATCGCGCAACAGCGGGCGCGCGGCGAGAAAGCGGACATCCCGCCCCCGCCGAAGGACCCTTACACCGACCTGACAAAGAAGTACAGCATCATCTCGGGGACGCCGAAGACGGTCATCAAGCGGGTGCGCCACGTGCTGGAAACCCTGCGGCCCGGCACCATCTTCTTCTGGGACGGCGACGGCGCCATGTCCCACGAGGACAGCATGCGGTCGCTGCGACTGATGGGCGAAGAGGTCATACCCGCAATGCGCGAGATCGGCAAGGAGCTCGATCTCAAGGGTCCGTTCGAAGTGGATCCGAAGAACAACGAGCCGATGGCGCAGGCCGACGAGGACATCGCCGAGCAGGCCGCGGCCGATTGACGTCATCGTCGTAGGCGGCGGGCCGGCTGGCAGCGTCGCCGGCGCCCTCCTCGCCCGGCAGGGCTTCGACGTCGCGCTCTTTGAGGCCGAAGTGTTTCCCCGCGCACACGTAGGGGAGTCCCTGCTGCCGGCGACGCTGGCGGTACTCGATGACATCGGCGTGCTGCCGGCGGTGGCGTCTGCGGGGTTCGTCGAGAAGTGGGGCGCGACCATGTCCTGGGGACGGGATCCGGCGCCCTGGAGCTGGTATTTCAAGGAAACGAACAGGCGCTTTCCGCACGCCTACCAGGTGTGGCGGCCCAAGTTCGACCAGATACTGCTGGACCACGCGGCGGCCTGCGGCTGCGCGGTGCACTGCGGGGAGGCGGTGACGGCGGTGGATAGGGGCACGGTGACGCTCGCGGGGGGCGGACACGTCGAGGCTGGCATGGTGGTGGACGCGTCCGGCCAGCGCGCGCTCGTCGCGACCGCGCGGGGCCTGCGGAAGTGGGACAGCGCCTTCCGGAATCTCGCCGTATACGGCTATTTCGACGGCGGACGGCACCTGGACCCACCCGACGACGGCAACATCTTCATCGAAGCGACGGCCCACGGCTGGCTGTGGAAGATCCCGCTGGCCGGCGGGGTGTCGAGCGTCGGTGCTGTGGTGGATCGGGACTACGGTGCGGGTGAGATCCGGCGTGCCGGGCTGGAGGACTTCTTCTCGGATCAGATCGCTTCGGGAACGGGGACACACAACTTTTTGGACGGCGCGGTCAAGCGGCAGGGTCTCACGGCGGTGCGCGACTGGTCGTACTGTGCGAAATCCATGGTCGGGGACGACTTCGCGCTGGTCGGTGACGCGGCGTGTTTCATCGATCCGCTGTTCTCGACGGGGGTGCATCTCGCCGTGTCCGGCGCGCATCTGGCGGCCGCTTACGTCACCACTGCGCTATCGACGCCCTCTTTGCGCGCCGCTGCGGGGGCAGCCTACGAGCGGCTTTACGCCAGCCAGTACGCGCACTTCCGGGAACTGGCGAAGCTCTTCTACGCCTCGAACCGCACCGCCGATTCTTACTTCTGGGAAGCACGACGGATCACGGGGACGCCGGCTGACGCGCCGCGCGCCGCGTTTGTCCGCGCGGTATCGGGGCAGACCGCCGCAGGATACGAGCGATCCGTGCTACGCCATGGAGTCCTGCCGAAATCGTTCCAGCGCGCGCTGGATGCCGAAACCGAGGCCCGTCACGCCCGGCGCATGCGGCCCGTGGCGAGCACGCGCGTCCGGCGGGCTTCCGGCGTCGCGGTCCGGCAAGACATGGTGCTGGGCGACGGACGGTTCGAACCGGGCTATGTCATCGACGGCCCCGGCCGCGACGAGTTGCCGGTGAGCGGACTCGTCGCGAGCCTCGCGCACTACGCCGAAGGCAAAGACCTGGGCGCGATTGCCGAACGTATTGCGAGCGCCAACGAGGCCGATCCGGCACGCGTCGCCGAGGCCGTGCTGGCGGCCGCCGAACTGCTGATCGCCGACGGTTTGCTGGAAGTCGAAGAGCCGGGCGGATAGGAGCCCAAAGGGTGGGCCAGCCGAACCGGACCCGCGCCGGGAGAGTGTTTCGCCGATTCAATGGTCGAGCGTGTTGGCTACCGCTGGCCGGTCAAGGTCCGGTCGGTTTTCCGTTCGCCCGTTGTTCGGATTCCCATCGAAGTGCCGCATCGCGGGTCGTGCGGTAGCCCACCTGCTTGATGTGGCCAGTGCGGCCGAGATTTCGCCGATGCTCCTCCTCACGACGATCAAGGTCGTTGGTGATTCCCGCGTGGACGATCTTGTTGCCAATCTTGAAGTGGTATTTGTACGTAGATAGAGTGCGCGCGCCATAGTTCGCGCCGTGCCCAATGCAGAACCCCGACGAAAAACCCTTGCGGTCATTCGGATTCCACACCCGCAGCGTGCATGCCGGGGCGCGGCCCGAACCCAATACGGGCGCCCGGGCAGTGCCGATCTTCCAGACCACCAGCTATGTGTTCGAAGACCCGGAATCCGCCGCCGCGTACTTCAATCTGCAGGAGTACGGGAATACTTATTCGCGCATAATGAACCCCACCGTTGCGGCGTTCGAGGAGCGCGTCGGCAACCTGGAAGGCGCGATCGGGGCGGTCGCGTTTGCCAGCGGGCTCGCGGCGCAATCAGCGGCGTTCTTCACGCTGCTCAATCCCGGCGATCACGTCGTCGCGTCCGCCGCGCTCTATGGCGGCACGGTGACGCAGCTCAAGCACCTGTTTCGCAAGATGTCGGTCGGGCTCACCTTCGTCGACCCTGACGCTCCGGAGAACTGGAAAGCGGCGCTGACAGACGAAACGAAGCTCCTCTTCGCCGAGACCATTGGCAATCCCGGCGGCAATGTCCTCGACATCGAACCCGTGGCCGCCATCGCGCATGGCCACGACATTCCGCTCGTGGTTGACAACACCTTCGCCACTCCCTATCTCTGCCGGCCCATCGACTGGGGCGCCGATATCGTCGTGCACTCGGCGACGAAGTTCCTCGGCGGCCACGGCACCAGCATCGGCGGCGTGGTCGCGGATTCCGGCGAGTTCGACTGGTCCAACGGCAGGTTCCCGGTCATCGCGGATCCCTCCCCCGCCTATCACGGCCTCGCGTTCCACCAGACCTTCGGCGGTTACGGCTACCTGATGAAACTGCGCGCGGAAACCTTGCGGGACCTGGGCGGCGCCATGAGTCCATTCAACGCTTTCCTGTTCATGCAGGGGGTCGAGACGCTGCCGCTCAGGATGGAGCGCCACGTCGCCAACGCTGTCACGCTGGCCGAATGGCTGCGCGATCGCAGCGAAGTCACCGCCGTCCGCTATCCGGGACTCGACGACAGCCCGTACAGCTCGCTGACGAAGAAGTACCTGCCGAAGGGCGCCGGCGCCGTGTTCTGTTTCGACCTGGCAGCCGGACGGCAGGCCGGGCAGGAGTTCATTCGCGCGGTGGAACTCTTCTCGCACCTCGCCAACGTCGGCGACGCCAAGAGCCTCATCATCCACCCGGCCAGCACGACGCACCGGCAGTTGGACGAGGAGGAACTGGCGGCGGCGGGAATCGGTCCGGGAACGATCCGCCTGTCCGTCGGCATCGAGGATGTGGACGACCTCATCTGGGACCTGGAGGAAGCCTTTGCGCGTATCGCCTGAACACCAGGACCCGGAGACGATCCAGAGGATCCTTCACCAGGCGCGAACCGTCGCCATCGTCGGACTCTCGCCAAACGAGCTGCGCGCGAGCAATTTCGTCGGCTTCTACGCCGACCGGCACGGCTATGAAGTGATTCCTGTCAATCCCCGCGAGGACGAGATCATGGGCTTCAAGTCCTATCCTTCACTGGCGGACATTCCCGGTACCGTCGACGTCGTCGACGTTTTCCGCGACCCCGGGGCCGCCGTGGAGGTCGCCCTGCAAGCCGTCGCAATCAATGCCCGGGCCCTGTGGCTCCAGTTCGGGGTGATCAGCGACGAAGCCGCCGAAATCGCCAAGGCCGGCGGCCTCGACGTCGTCATGGACCGGTGTTTCAAGATCGAGCACGCCCGCTATATCGGCCGCATGCACTGGCTCGGCTTCAACACCCGGGTCATCACCGGACGCCGGCCGGGGCATCTGCTCTAGGGCGTGTTAACACTACGTAGGGCCTCGACGATCAGCACGAACACGATGAAGCCGAGGAAGACGACGTCGAGTTTTT
>JAPOYI010000040.1 GCA_026706665.1 Gammaproteobacteria bacterium
CTTCGGTTGGGCACGAACGCGGACCCGCGCAAGGCCATTGCGGTTCAGGGCAACGATAGCGCGAACACGTCGAAGACCCACCGAATTCATTGGGTCTCTTGGCAGGACGCGCCGCGTACGCCCACGATTCCGCCCACGCGCGACCGCCGCCCACGGCCGGGGGTCCGTTGTCACCGGGGCACCGGGACAGTAACCGTTCGGTTCGGCCCGGTGGGGCTCTGATGTACTGCGTGGTCGGGCATCCTGATGCTGAAGCCAGCGTCCCCCCGAGGAGATCGTCAGCCCCCGCACGCACCGCATCGGCAACCGGTCGGGCCGGAGCGGCGTCCCTGCCCTGGTGCGCGGGCTCTCCCGCTTCCAGCTCTTGCGGCCCCCGCAACGCCTTCGACAGCACCGCCCGGGGCGCGAGGTACGCGCGTAGAGCCGGCGATCTCCTCCAGCAGCCCGGCTGCATCGCACGGCCGAGGCGGCGCGGCCTCCACGAAGGTCTCGATCAGCACGGGTCGACCAGAAGAGCGGGGTCCTGTCGCTGTCCGACGACGATGGCCGGGCTACGGCATACCGGCTCCGCCGAACGCTTACCCCGGAGCACCGGGGCAGGCAGCCTTTCACGTTCAGCCGAAGAAGGCGGACTCTCGGCTCCACTTGGGCCCGACCGGTGCGAGGCCTTCGTCTGCGTGAAGGTGGCCTTAGACATCAGTCGGCGTCGGTGCCGCCCGTCCGTAGCGGCGTCGCGGGCGGCAAGGTCGGTGGCGCGCTACTCCCTACGGGAGGGCGAAGACGAAGAGTCCATTACCCCCGACCGGACGCCTCTCATCTGGCATCAGATCGGCGGGGATCATGCCGCCCCAACTCCCCCCCCCGGTGCCAACCGGCACCGCCAGGAACTGTCGCCCGTCGACCGCGTAGCTGATCGGGAACCCCTGGATCGAGTTCGGCAGGCGCCGGTGCCACAGGATCTCGCCGTCAGTGACGTCGAAGGCGTAGATGTAACGGTCCCAGCTACCCGCGAACGCCACCCCCCCGGCGGTGGTCAGCGCCGCGCTGTTGATCGGCGTCTTGAACCGCTGTCGCCACATGACCTCACCCGTGCGGATACTCATCGACAGCAACTCGCCCAAATGGCCAGGGCTATCGGGATGAAAATGATTGGTGCGCCGTACGGGCCCGGTGCCGCCGCCCCCCTCGACCCGCTCGACGGGGCCGAACACGCCGGTCTCGCAGTTGAGGTTGATCGGGATGACGAACGCCTCGGTTTCAGGGCTGTACGACATCGCCCGCCAGCTCTTGAAGCCGGCCGTGCTCGGGCACCAGAAGACCTCCTCATAGAGCTCGGGGATCATTCCTGCCCTGTGAGTCACCTCGCCAGTCTCCGGATCGACGTCGGCGAACGTCTGGTAGCCGAGGTCGTGCGCGTTGCGGAACGCGCCCGTCTCGAGGTCGAGCTCCCAGAGCACCCCCATCTTGCCCATCGTGAAGACGGAGCGCTGCCCGTCGTAGTCGACCAGGATCCGCTCGAAGGTCTCGTCCATGTCGAGGGTTTCACCCGGGATGTGCTGGAAGTACCACTTCATCTCGCCGTTGTCGGGATCGAGGGCGAGGGTCGAGTTGGTGTAGAGCGCGTCGCCGTCGGTCCCGCGCACCACGCGCGCCCACGGCTTGGCCTGCGACGTGCCGTGGAACAGGGTGTGGGTGACCGGGTCGTAGCTGCCCGGAATCCACGAATCGCTCCCGGCCCGGAACATGACCGGCAGGTCGCCCCACGTGTCGCCGCCCCGCTCGCCGGGCAGGGCGATAGTGGAGGTCCGCCACAGCTCGTCGCCGGTGCGCGCGTCGAGCCCAACGATGTAGCAGGTGTCGTCGCGGTAACGGCCGCAGCCGGTCAGGCCCGACACTACCTTGCCGTCGGCGACGATCGAGCCACTGGAGTACTGGAAGCCGACCCCCCGGCCGACGTCCGTGTCCCAGACCGCCTCGCCCGTCCGCGCGTCGATGGCGACGATGTGAGCGTCGGCCGTGTTCAGGTAGACCTTGTCTTCGTAGATAGCAATGTTGCGATGCTGGCGGCCGGGCGGCGGACCCCCGAAGCTGTCCCCGGGCTCGGGAGCGTCGCGCCGGTACTCCCAAAGGAAGTCCCCGGTCGCGGCGTCGAGCGCCTGCACAACCTCGCCGGGGTTGGCGATGTACAGCACGCCGTCGTGCACCAGCGGTGTCGTCTGCTGCGAACCGGGCCCCAAGCTCCAACTCCAGGCCAGCCGTAGGTCGTCGACGTTCTCCGTGGTGATCTGGTCGAGCGGGCTGTAGCCATGGCCGTCGAGCGTGCGGCGCCAGCTCAGCCAGTCGCTCGCCCTCGGCTTCTCCAGGTCTTCATCGGTAACCGGTCGGATCCGTTCCCTTGTCGCGAGGACCGGAGTTGCACCAGCTGGTTGCCCTACCCACTCGCCGTCTTGCGGGCGTTCGGGCTCTTGGGCTAGCTCGAGCGCGCGCGACGCAGCGCCTTGGTCGATCGACCTCATGTGGCGTACGAGTCCCCGCGGCAGTTCGCCGGTCAGGAAGGGCACGTAGGCCGTGAAGTCGGCCCTGCCGTCGAAGGAACGCGACTCGAACTCGCTCATCGCTTCGGTGAGGGCCGCGTTCAAGCTCTCGTCGGCTTCTTCGAAGAGCGGCACCAGTGCTCGGACGATGTGCTCGTCCGGGATGGACAAGGCTTGACGAAGAGCGGCGAAGGCCAAGGCCTCCCTTGTGCTGGTGCTTTGACGAAGGAAGTCAAAGAGCGCTCGAATCAGGACCTCGTGCTCCTCCCCCGCGCTCGCCCGCAAGCCCTCGAGCGCGGTTTCCCACTCCGTCTCGCTCTGTGCGTTGATTGCTCCGTGAATCTCGTCTCGGAGATCCGGAACGGAAACACGCTGGGGCTCTTGAGCGCCGGCAACAAAAAGTACCGCTACGCCGGCTGCGCCGAGGGTAGACAGGATCATGGTCGCTCCTCTTTGCACTTTACACGTTCAGCGGTTTACGTGCGCGGTCAACTGCGTGTGGATGAAATTGCGCACCTGTTGCAGGTCATCGATGTTGATGTGATTTGCTTCTCTGCCCCACAAGCGCGTCTCGACTCGGAGGCCGCTTGGCGGCGGCGTCGAGTCGGCGACGGGCGCGCCCCGCAGCAACCAGTCCCTGAGCTGGTACTGGTTAACGTGGAAGACCGTAGTCGGCGGTCTTCGCCTTTCCGCGCGACCGTCCAAGGGACCCGCGTTCCGGATGCCGTCAACGTACGACGTGAAGCTGATGGAGAACGTCCCGATGTGGGCTCGTCGATCGTTCAGCCGTGCACATAGGTTGTACGTCGACCCGGCGCCGTGGCTGTAGCCGACGATCGCGAGTTCGTGTACGGCGCGATTCCGGACCGCGTTGACGACCTCCTCGTAGACCAGCCCGGCGCCGTCTGATCTGACTTCGCTCTCTCGGCGCATGAACACGTCGTAGCCTGCCTCGTAGAGGCCTGTTGCCATTCGATAGGTGCCGTGGTCCGGGTGAAGCGGCCAATTCGGTACGTGGTTTTTGCCCCCAAGGGCCACCACGAGGCTCGTGAACGCGTGAAACACGATCCGGTCGATGATGACGTCGGATTCCTGTGCTCGGAGGGACAGGACCGGGAACTCTGGCGCGGCGCCGGTCCATTCCACCCATAGTCTCCTCCGGCTGGCTTGGCCGAAGTCCGGCAGGACGGACCGATCGTCGATGAAGGCGAGTCCGGTCTGTGCGCGCTTGTCGCGCGTCTCCCAGATGGCCAGACTACTATGGCTGCGCTCGAGCACCAAGGTTGTTTCAGGGGAGGGGCGCGTGATGACTATTTCAATGAGGTCGTCCTCGCCGTCGAAATCCACCTCGTCCGCGCGGTTGACCCGGATCCCGGGACCGAGGCGTGGGTGTTCTTCGAACTCCTCGCGCACAGCGGTCCGCGCGAAGGGGAGATACCCCATGCCGTGCTGAGGCCGGTATGCTGTGAGCCCCCCCGCGTCGCGCGCGGCTGGCTGGCCGAGTGCGGGACGGTGCGCGACGAAGACGAGAACGACGAGGAGGAGGAAATGCCTCATGAACGGTCTCCTGAAGCTGCTGAATCGCGTGGCCAGACGAAACGTGCCCTGCTCCGGGCCGCCCGGCTGCTCCAGCCCCAACCCTGCCGTCTGCACCAGCGAGCGCACATGGTACCACGCGGTCGCGGCCTGCGCCGAACCTGCGGCGCATCCTCCTTGACTTCGGTCATTGTCTAGCGAGGCTGCGCCTCAGACCCACGAGGCATGTAGAACTCGGCGCTGTCTGCG
>JAPOYI010000178.1 GCA_026706665.1 Gammaproteobacteria bacterium
CGTTCGCATTGCGACGTTCGCGCGTGCCGAGCCGCTGACTCTGCACTGGTCGACAGGCCGACCCGCCAACGACGACTTCGCGGGGGCGGAACCGCTGGAGGGAGTCAATGGGCGGGTCAGTTCCACGAATGCCGGTGCGACGCTGGAAGCCGGCGAGTCCTGGGGCAATCTCGGGGGCACCATCTGGTATCGCTGGACGGCGCCGGAAGACGGCGACTGGTTGTTCAACAGCAATTCGAGAGTGCTTGTCTTCAAGGGCGACGGACTCGGATCGCTTCGGCTCGTCTCTTCGTCGGGGATCCACGGGGATGCGCGCGTGCCGGTTCGCGCGGGCTCGGAATACCGGATCGCCGTCGCGGTGAATGACGAGAACGGACTCGATGCGGGACCCTACTTTCTGAACTGGCGGCAGGCGGACTCCGTGGATTCTTCGAACGACCGATTCGCAACTGCGGAGGAAATGCTGGGCGGCACGAACGGCAGCGTCGAGGTGGGAGTGGACACGCACTCCTCGGTGGAGCCGGACGAACCTGTCGAAACCGGCGTTCGGACGCGCTGGTGGAAGTGGGAAGCTCCGACGACGGGTCGCTACACATGGCGGATCGGGGACAGGGGGGTAGCGTTCGACACCTTCCCTAAATTGCAGATCTGGGCGTTCGCGGGCGCGTCGCTCAGCGAACTGCAAACGCGCGGCCGGGCCGGACCCGATGCGCCTTACGAGTTCGCGGCGGACGCCTCAGCGGGAGAAACGCTGCACTTCGCGGCGGGCTTCCCCGCCGCCGGTCCCGACGCGTACGACATGTGGGGAACGTCGGCCCCGCTGGCCTGGGGCCCCACCCCGCCAAACGACGGCATGGCGGGGGCGGCGCTCGTCGATACGCTGTACGGTTCCGTGTCCGGCTCCAACCGCCACGCGACGACCGACACGGGCGTTCGCGTCGACATCGTCGGGCGCTCCGCGGTATGGTGGACGTTCGAGGCTCCGGCGGACGGCTGGTACCGGTTCTCCGCCGACGGGGAAGGCGGGCCGTGGGCGGTGACCGTCCACGACGAGGCCGGCAACGAGGTGTCCGCGTCCAGCCGATGGCAGCGGTCGGAGGGCACGGGAGCCGAAGTGCTGTTCTACGCGGCTGCCGGCTCGCGGCACGCGGTATCGCTGGGTGCGGCGGGTGGCGGAACCGGCGGCGATTTCACGCTGGGCTGGGACACCGCGGAGCCGCCGCTCTGGCTGCGGTACGCGGGACGGCTCGCGGACGGACACCGCGACAGCGGCGGCAATCCGGTCGAGATCCGGATGGCCGGCGATCTCGCCTTCGGTGGCGAGGCGCTGTACCTTGCGTCGGGACTGGGGCTCTCGGTGTTCGAGCGCGACGCCGAGAGCGGCGGACTGACGTTCGCGCAGCTTGTCGACGATGATCTCGAACACGCATCGCTGGCTTGGGACGCCGACCGTTCGCGGCTGCTCGCCCACGACTGCGGTGCCTGGACGTCGTTCGAAATCGAGGGCGACGGACCCGCCGTTTCGGCTCCGGTGGACGTCGCAGTGGCCGACGACCCGGCCCGTTGCGGACACCTGCTCATACACCCCGAGGACACTTTCCTGTATCGGGTCGGAGACGCGAGCATCGACGTATTCGCTGTCGATGAAGGCGGCGGGGTGCGGTTTGCCGACAACTACGAGGGTAACTACCTGGAAGGCTCTGCGTTGTCCTTGGACGGATTCCTGTACGGGTCATTGGGGTCCGAGTTGATCGTCCTCCAGACGGACGCCGAGACCGGGAAGCTGTCGCAGACCAGCACCGGCGAGCGACTCGCGTCACCGTGGTGGCAGCACGACCCGCTTGTCGCTGTCGGCGGAGACGGGACGCTGCTGTTCGTCGACGATGGCGAGGCGGTCCACGCGTTCTCGCTCGAGGATCCGCTCGACCCGGAGCGCCTGGCCACGCTGCCGAGGACGTTCCCGAAGCACCCGTGGTGGGGCGACGACGTTCAGAATTCGTGTTTCCTTGCCGCCGCGCGGGGGCATTCCGCGCTCGACGTGTTCTGCGAGGGCTGGGGCTACGTTGCCGAGTGGCGGTCCGCCGGGGCGGCCTTGGCGGAAACGGAGCGGATTGAGGAAGGACTGCCCGACCGCTTCAACAACGCCCTGCCAAACTTCGGCAGGCTGCTGGGCATCGCGGTCAGCCCGGACGGCCGGCACGTCTACGCGAGCACCGCGGCGCACGGGATCCTGACGTTCGAACGGGTCGCCACGCCGCGCGACGCGGCGCGGCTGGCGCTACCCGACGGACCCGATCTGGCGGTGGTCTCGGTTTCCGTGAACGACCCCGCTCCCCTCCATGGCCGGCTGTTCCGCGTCGACGCGACCGTGCGGAACCGCGGCAACGCCGGGTCGGACTCGTCGACATTGCGCTTCTACCGGTCGTCGGACGTCGTGATCGACCCCGACGAGGACGACGAAGAGGCCACGCGAAACGTGCGCCGGCTGGATCCGGGCGGCGAGGCGGGCATCGTCTCTTCGATGACCGCGCCTTCGAGCGGAGGCACGCATTACTACGGCGTCTGCGTGGACGCGGTCGACGAGGAGTCGGACACCGCGAACAACTGCTCGAGGGCGGTGGAGGTTCGCGTGGCGACGCCCGACCTAGTGGTCGAGACGCCCGCGGTGGACAACGACACGCCCGAGGCGGGCGCGTCGTTCACGCTGAGCGTCACGGTCCGCAACCGCGGCGACGGCCGGTCGAACGGCGCCGCAACGCTGCGGTACTACCGTTCCGCCGACAGCAGGGTATCGTCGGACGACAGGCAAGTCGGTACGGATGTCGTGGGCATCCTCCGGCCGGGCGCGGACAGCGGCGAGTCGATCCGGCTGACCGCGCCGTCGAGCGCCGGAACGTACTACTACGGGGCCTGCGTGGACGCGGTCGACGGCGAGTCCGATACGACCAACAACTGTTCCGACGGCGTGGAGGTCGACGTCTCCGAAGGCAGCGGGGGCGGTGGCGGCGGCACGGACGACCACGGCGACACGTTCGCCGACGCGACCCTGGTATCGATTCCCTCGACGACCGCCGGCGAACTCGAAGAGGGCGGCGACCGGGACTACTTCCGCGCCGAAGTGAACCAGGCGGGAACGTACAGCGTGGAGACCACCGGCGGCACCGACACCTACGGAACGGTGTTCGACGGCGACGGCGTGCTGCGTGAGGAGGACGACGACGGCGGGAACGGCACGAACTTCCGGATCGAAGGCGATCTGGAGCCTGGAACCTACTATGTCGAGGTGCGGGGGTTCAGTTCTTCGACCACGGGAAGTTACGAGGTGGCGGTGCGTCGCGAGTCCGGCGGAGGCGGCGGGGACTCCTACTGTCGCGACGACGACACGATCCAACCCGCCGGCGAGTGCGAGATCCACGGCACGAACGTCACCTTCGATGTTTCGGGGGGAGGTCGTGGTTGTGTGAGGTCCGGCGGGATCAACCTTTGCAGCGATGACTCCATGAGCTACCGGAACACGACGCTCAACGGAGAGACGATCACGCTCGTCGCCGACCGCAACAGCGACGACAGCTGGACGATCGAAGATGTCGAGCCCGAACCGGAGTAGCGTGCCCCGCTTCGAGACCTCGCGCGGAATCTCGGCAACGACGCAACAGTACCGGAGCAGGCGCGTATCGCCTGCGAAGTCGCGGGGGACCGCATGACCATGGCATGGCCTTCGGCGAGGTTGACGCTATGGGTCGGTGCGTTCCTGATCGTCGGCGCGACAGACGCGTACGGCCAGGAGGACGAGGCCGCTCCGTTGACGCTGAAAGACGCCATCCGGGACAGCGATGCCTCTGCGGTGAAGACGTTGATCGACGGCGGGGCGGACGTGAACGAGCCGGAGTTGCTCTTGTTCGCAGTATTGAGGGGGGGTGTCGAAATCGTCGAACTGCTGGTTGACGCCGGAGCCGACGTCAATCTCGCCGTTCCGGTTCCACCGGACCAGAAGGAAGGCTTGCTCAGGGTCTTCGGTTCGGATGCGGAAGTCGTGGTCGGAACGCCCCTGTCGGTCGCGGCCTTGATGGGGCGTTTCGCGGCCGCGGATGTCCTGCTCGAGGAGGGTGCCGATCCGAACGTCGTCACGGGTTTGGGGACTCCCATCGGACTGGCGGCGGCTCGGGGTCATACCGATGTCCTGAAGTTGTTGATCGAAGCGGGTGGCGATGCTTCCGGTCGGAGCCTGACCGGCACCGCTGCCGTCATGTTCTCGCCATTGCTTCTCGCGGCAAGAGCCGGCCATGTCGATGCTGCGGAACTCCTGGTCGAATCCGG
>JAPOYI010000239.1 GCA_026706665.1 Gammaproteobacteria bacterium
TTGGCCGGCGGTTGCAGCACAAGTGATGGGGTGTTATGGTGAATTCTCATCAAAGCACTGAAGCACCATGGTGCGATTGACCATCAGCCTCGAAGACGAAATGCACAGCGCCTTGAAAGAGGCGGCAGCGCGCCAGAATCGTTCGATGGCGTCGATCATCGAGGAAAGCCTGCAAGCCCGGGGGATTCAACCGCTTGCCACGGCGCGGGATATCGTTGCCAGGGCCCGGGCCAATTCAACGATGGGCGCCAGGCAAGCCATGGCGCTGGCGCTTGAGGAAACCCGCGAGTATCGAGCGGGGCGCTAGTTTCGCCTGAAGCGAAGCGCCTGGGCGCGCAGTAGCACATGCATCGATGACATCGACGGTATGCATTGTCGACACCAACGTCGTCGTTTCGGGGCTGATAACCCCTGATTCGACCACCCCCCCGACGATGATTCTCGATTCGATGCTGGCTGGCCGCCTGCTCTACCTGATGTCGGTTGAACTGCTGACCGAGTATTCGTCCGTGCTCCGCCGTCCCCGCATCGCCCGCACTCACAGCCTTGCCGACGAACAACTCGACCGGTTGCTGACCGAACTCGTGGCGAACGCCATGTGGCGTGAAATTCCCGGTACGGTCAGGGCTCCGGACAGGGGAGACGATCACCTGTGGGCGCTTCTCACCGGATATCCGCAAGCCCTGCTCGTCACAGGCGACCGGCTGTTGCTGAACAATCCTCCGGTCGAGTGTCCGGTGATTTCCCCCCGCACCTTTGTAAACTCGTTTCTGAATATCGAATAGGTGCTGGATAATTGGGGTCAGAGTCAATCTGTCCCGCAAACTGACTCTGACCCCGATTTAAGGAAGTTGTCTGCGCAGGCGTGCCGCCACATCATCATCGCGAACCTCTCCGTCGTCCCAGCAATCGGCGATGATCCCGTCCGGGCGGATCAGCGCCAGGCCTCGGGGATCGTAGGGCGCCGCCACCCGCAGGGGCAACTGTTCCCAGCGCACCGGGAATCCGGCCCCGTCCGCCACTCGGCCAACGGTATTGCGCCATCGCTCCGCAGCAACGGAGGCGCCGCCGACCAGCACGTACTCCGTGCCGAACCAGTCCAGAATGGACTGGCTTTGCCGCTCGTCAACCCACACGTGGGGTGCGCGGCGGCCCGCGCGCACCGCTGGAACGAAGTCGATGGTGGCGTTGTCCACCGCCGGCGGCAGCTCCGCGTTCTTCGCGATCAGCGGCGACTCCAGTTCGAAGCCGAGCAGCACTCCGTCGTAGTCGGCGTATTGCCGGGTCTCGCGCACGCCCTCCGATGGATCCTCCCCGGAGTAGTAGGCGAGGAAGATCTTCCTCATGAACGCCGTGGTCTCCACTCCCGTGGCCACACGGTCCAGGGCGACCGGCCGGTGTTCGGTGTGGTAGGTATCGAGAATCCAGGCGGGTGCGAGGCCCTTCAGCACATAGGCCAGCTTCCAGGCGAGATTGCGGATGCCGGCAAAGCCGATGTTGTTGCCCATGCCGCCTGTGGGCACCGAAATGTGCGCCGCGTCCCCGGCCAGAAACACCCGGCCGCGGCTGAGGCGGTCCACGCAACCCGGCGTCGGCCGCCAGATGCCGGTGCTGGTGATGCGAATGGGCACGTCGCCGCCGCCGACGGCTTCGCGTATGCGGCTGATCGTCTCCGCTTCCGACAGCGGCTCCCCGTCCGCCTTGAAAATCTGGCACCGCCAGCGGGTGATGCCGTTCAGCGGCTGAAACACCAGCACCCCGCTCGGCGTTGCGTTGTACAGCAGCCCGCCCTTGCGCCCTTCGACGTACTCCGACAGGTCGGCCTCGAAGATCACGTCCTGCGCGTAGTTGTCCAGTGGCGCGGCCTCGAGTGCGCTGCCGATTGCCTGGCGCACGAAACTGTGCGGGCCGTCGGTGCCCAGCAGGTAGTCGGCGCTGACGGTGCTCTTCCTGCCGGAGGTCAGATTCCGGATAACCACCGTGGCGCCCTGCTCATCCTGGTTGATCTCGACGGCTTCGGTTCGGTAGCGCAGTTCAATGCGCTCGTCGTCCCAGGCCTCGGCCAACAGCACGTTCTCCACGTAGTCCTGGCAGGTCATGACGGGCATCGTGGGGCTGGTGCTTCGCGGCACCGTGTGGAATGTGGGGCTGGGAATCGCCGCGATCTGATCACCCGTCAGCGCGTTGAACCAGCGGTTGTACGCCGTCCAGTCGGGCCCGAGCCCGGTCTCCTCGACCGCCTTTTCCAGGCCCAGGAACCGCATGAGCTCCATGGTATTGGTGTCCACGAACCTGGAGCGGGGATGGCTGTTGACTTCGCCCCGTCTCTCGATGAGCAAGGTGTCGATGCCGAATCTCGAGAGCAGCAAGGCGCCCGCAAGCCCGATGGGGCCACATCCGATTATGCATACGGGGACGTTGATCATGACCGGCGTTCCTGGCCTGTCGAACCTGGACATTGGTTTTCTATAGTAGACGTTGTTCCAGCGGCCGGGTATTCGAGAGGCCGGAGCTTGTCGGTGGAACTGGCCGGTTCGTTCGTGGCCTAAGGCCGGTTCGCCAAAGGGTTAAGAACTGCAAACACCGGCAACGAATTGTGCCGAGGCGCGAACCCGAAGCATCAAAGCCCGGCCAGCCGCTGGCACCCATTACCTGGATGCAAAGCTCAAGGCGCGTTTTCTCCATCGATGTAGGGAGGTGCCCGGCGCGGGGATCGCCAGTCAGGGCGCAGCGCAGCGGAAGTTCGTATATGGTTCGCCCCGCTTTGCCAAGTGAAAGAAAGTTAGACAGCAAGGTTCAGTTGCTCACGTATATCCGGCCTCTGTTCGGGAGCATTCAAACTCCCGGGCCCTGATGGATTCCGCACACGCCCGCCTCATCGCTTCCTCGGTCTCGAAGACCCATAACTTCCTCTGGCTCTTGGCGTGTCGGTCCGACCTGTCTGCCATCACTGCCATTTCACTCGCGCAACTCGCTGATCCGTATTCCGAGTTCGTCCTCCGACCGGCTTGTCAAACCGGGCCAGCCATGGCCGCAAGCCTGCTTGCGGCCATGGTCAACTCCGACGCTGCCGGCGGCGCCGGGTCACCCGTCAGGGTCGTAGCGAAGCGAAGAAGGCGCGTAGCGCCTTGACGCGGTGCCGCCGGCAGCGTTCCCGGTCGTCGGTTCATTGTGTCCGTGCTCATGCGGCTTCTCCCATGTGTGCAGCGTTGAACGACTCCCCGCGCGCCAGCAGCGCCCATGCCGTGCGCACGTTCTTGTTGGCCAACGCGACCGCCGCCGGATTCTGCCCACGACGTGCCGCCACCTCGAGTACCCAGCGGCTGCGCCGATCCTTGCGCTGCGCTGCCACGCGTATGGCCGAGCGGGCACCGTGGATCAACAACGTGCGAAGATAACGGTCGCCCCGCTTGCTGATCCCCAACAGCGTCGTTCGGCCACCCGTCGACCGCTGCCGCGGCACCACCCCGAGCCAGGCCGACATTTCCCGGCCGTTGCGGAACACCGACGCATCGCCGACCGCGGCCATCAGGGCTGTCGCCGTCATCACGCCGATCCCCGGGATCGCCATCAGCCGCTCGCACTCCGGCATCTGGCGCGCCAGGGCCCCAATCTCCGCGTCGAAGTGCTTCACGCGCTCGTTCAGACGGCGCAGTTCCTCCCCCAGTTCGCTCAGCAGCGTTCGTGTCGGCCACAGCAGCTCGTTCTCTGCGTCCTCCAGAACGTCCGGCAGCCGCTTCAGCAGAGGCCCGACACTCTTCGGTGACTCGATTCCGTATTCCAGCAGCATGCCGTGGATCTGGTTCGTCTGCGCCGTCCGATTGCGCACCGCCAGGCGCCGCGCCCGGTGCACATGCTGAACATGTTCCTGTTCCACCGACTTCAACCCCACGAACCGCATCGTCGGCCGCGATGACGCCTCCGCGATCGCATCCGCGTCGTTGACGTCCGACTTGTTCGATTTCACATACGGCGTGACAAATTGGGGGCTCATTATTCGCACCCGGTGGCCGTGCCGCGCCGCCAGCCGGCCCCAGTGGTGTGCACCGCCGCAGGCCTCCATGGCCACGATGCAGCCCGTCGGAAGCAGCGCCAGATACGACTGCAGCCCGGCGCGCCGCAGGCGCTTGCGCTCGACAACATTGCCGTCGTCGTCCATCGCGGTGACGTGGAATATTCTCTTGGCCAAGTCCACAGCTACTCGGTTAATCTCACTCATGGTTCGCTCCGTTTCCTCGATTGCCGAATTGACAACGCAATTCTGGCCCATTGAGGCCTTGCATGGGGATGCGGGGCGAACCATTCCATTGCTTCC
>JAPOYI010000144.1 GCA_026706665.1 Gammaproteobacteria bacterium
CTACAAATGTTCCCTGCGCGACAGCGCGGTGGACCCCGCCGCGGACCACTTACAGGCATGCAGAACGGGGAGTTGCTCGCCTTCCAGGTGGACTGGCGCGACGCCGAGGTCAACCTGCACTCCATGGCCTCGTTCGCCTGCCGTCTCGCCGTGGACGGCGACGGCCGAGACACGATTCACGCCATGTGGGTGCTCGCGCGGCAATTCGAGGACGAGGCCCTCTCAAAGCCCACACAGGTATGGAATACCTTCATGACAAACGTGGACATCTTCGTGCGGGAAGACGCCCGATAGGCGCGGCTTCATTCGGCCAAGGGGGCTTCCCGAACTCGCCTCACGCCACCGTTGGCCAGATCGATGACATGGGGCGGATTGATCGTCTGTTCCCTTTTGCTCCGCGATCTTCGCCACGCTGGCAATCCCCTGGAACTTTTCGGCACCATCTACCGCAGCGACATCGCCCCCGTAGTAGTCGAACCAGGGCAATCCCGCTTCGGTGTAGCTCCTGGCCGCAGGCCGGCTCGTGGGAGGCCGCTCGCCGGTGATGGCCATCCATTGCGCGGAATTGATGATCGTGACGAAGCGCCGGCTGGGGTGCCGCTGGTCCCAGGCGTCGAGCCCATACGGGTCGTCGTAGATCTCCTGCTTCATTCGTCCTCCCGGCGTGAGCCCCATATCAGCAGCGGGGGACTCCAGGACCATGCCGTCACGAACCGGTTGATATGCGCCATACCTAGAGCCAAAGTTGATCCAAAGGGCTTCTGCCTGGTGCATCGGCAGGAGAACCCCACCGCGGCGGCGCCACGCATCGGGAAGCCGCGCCTCAAAGTCGTCCAAATGCCGCAGCGGAAACACGCCAAGACCTGGTGGTAGTGGATAGACCTTTTCATCATCGGGAATCCGAAGGGTGCGTTGAAATTCAATCAAACAGCGCGCCTTCTCGTGAACCTCGGGAAACCGGAATTCCAGTACGTCGTTTTCGAGGGTGATCGCTTTCGTTGCTCCTTACCACTCTCCGTCCCGCACCTCGCGCACCACCCGGAGAATGACGCCGTCCGGCGCTTCCTTCAGTTGCCTGATCAATTCGGCGAACAGTTGAGGTCGCCTGCGGATGATCTCCTGCAGATCGCCTGAGACTTTTCCGGCCATCGCGAGAAGCACATCCGGATCCTCGCCCAACTCGCGGGCCAGCCGAACAGTCGTCGCCTCCGAGGGTGGGGCCACGTCGCCTCGCTCGATCTTGCTCAGGTACGCGGGCTCCACTCCGATCCGTTGCGCCACTTGACGCAACGAGAAACTCCGATCGTCGCGCCGCAGGCGTTCTCGAACTGCCCGGATACTGTCGCCGAATTGCACAACGTGTAGTATATAGGAAACACCACACGCTTTTTCAAGTGCCGCCAGATCTGTAGTCGGAGATTCCCGCATTGCAGTCAGGCGCGAGTAGGTGGCCGAAGGGCTATCGGACTCCGACGCTCCAACGTCCCATCAGGCGCAAACGAAGAACTTCGGGAGGCCCAGCACGTCAAATGGGTAAATGCGGTCGCCTATTGGCGCTCATGGTGGTATACCCGCTGGAATTCCTTTCGGTTCGGCCACTCACGCTGCCGGGCCGTACGCAACAAGGTATGGGGTAATGGCAGAAGTCATTGTCAGGACACCAGCAGCGTCCCGGCCCATGATGGGCTGGCGGCAAGCTGACGGCAGCGCCGCTGTCGCCGCCGGGAAGTTCGTCGATCCCGGCTGGACCGCAGATGGCAAACCCCGCGCCCGGGTGGCGCTGCGCTCCCTGCGCACCCTCTGGTTCAACACCGGCACCCTATGCAACCTCACCTGCGAAAACTGCTACATCGAGTCCAGTCCCAGCAACGACCGGCTTGCCTACCTCGGACGGGCGGACGTGAAGGGCTACCTTGACGAAGTAACCGCACTCGGCCTGGGCACGGAGGAGATTGGCTTCACCGGCGGCGAACCGTTCATGAATCCCGACATCCTGGCAATGCTGGAAGACAGCCTGGAGGCGGGGTTCCGGGTCCTCGTGCTCACCAACGCCATGCGTCCCATGATGAAGTGCGCCGACCGGTTGCTGGCATTGCGGGATCAATACGGCGAGCGCCTGGTATTGCGCGTCTCGATAGACCACTTCCGGCGAGAATTGCACGAGCAGGAGCGTGGCCGCCGTTCCTGGGCACCGACCATCGAGGGACTGCGCTGGCTCAGCGAACACGGCTTCGCCATTCGCGTCGCCGGCCGCCAGCGCTGGGGCGACGGGGAGGAGGCGCTAAGAGACGGCTTTCACGCGCTGTTTCGGGCGCGAGGCATCGATGTCGACGCATATTCGCCGGAGTCCCTCGTGCTCTTTCCCGAAATGGATGAAGCCGCGGACACGCCGGAGATATCGATCGACTGCTGGGAGACGCTGGGAGTGCGTCCACGGGACATGATGTGCGCCTCCTCCCGCATGGTGATCAAGCGCAGGAGGGCGACCGCCCCGGAAGTCGTCAGCTGTACGTTGCTTCCCTACGCCGCGGCGTCCCGTCTCGGACCCCGGCTTGCCGACAGCTTGGGCGAGGTGCCCCTGAACCATCCCCATTGTTCCCGGTTTTGCGTGCTCGGCGGGGGCCGCTGCTCGAATTAGCGCCACAATTCTGTCGCCCTGAACGGCCACCTTTTTTCTGGCTGGGGCCAATTGCTCCACACCGAAGTCCTCCTCACGACGCTGCGCAAGCTGTTCCAGGTAAGTACAGAAAATAGTGTCGGCACAGCCCACATCTGGCCGACGACAGTCAAAGCGGAAAAGCCCGAAGTCAGCAAGCCAAGTTTCGCTGACTTTTTGGTCAACGCGTCTGTCTCGCGTACACCGGGCAAGATGCCCCACGTTCGCAACACCGTCGATCCGAGCAAGTTCAATTCGAAGGCCGTCCTTCCCTATGGTCTACGAATACTCGACTTCCAAGCCGCAATGCAGGATGCGTACGACCTCTTTTTCGACCTAAATGGCCTGCTTCTGGATCGCGGGCTGCAGCGCCTCGACGAAATGCTCCGCCCTGCAGCGATGTCGGGGATCATTTCTGATCTGCTAACGGCCAGCCTCGCGAAGCACGCGCGGAGCCTCACGGCGAATCAATATTTCAATGGGCACCCCGACCTTGTGGTCGCTGGCGTCTACCCCAACAATACGGTCCAAGCCGGTTCCAAAGGCGTCGAGATTAAGTCAACGCGAAAGGCTGGAGGCGCGGTCGACACCCATGGCGCTCGCGATCAGTGGATGTGCGTCTTCGTGTACCAAGTGGATAACGACACCGAGCCCGTGCGTGACCGTGCGCCAATGACATTCACCGAAGTCTATTTGGGGCACGTCACGGTCGCAGACTTTCGGAAGAATCCTCGAAGCGATCTTGGAACGCGCACCGCAACCCTCCACCGAGAGGGCATCAAGCTACTACGCAGCCATTGGGTGTACATAGTGTGATTCACTCAGCCAGACTGCCGATAGGCCGCTAGCCGCGGCACTGCCTGCGTCGCAACCTCGAAATACTGACGGTCCTTCTCGACTCCGATGCTCGCGTAGCCCATGGCGTTCGCGGCCGCCAACGTCGAGCCCGCGCCGCAAAACGGATCCAGCACGACGCCTTCGCCGAGCGGAAGAACGCCACGAACAACTTGCCTGAGGAACTCCTGCGGCTTGAGCGACGGATGCGGCGCTAGCGCACGCTCGTCCTTGCGGGTTGGCGCCGAGCTGATCACATCTCCGAACGGGTGCGTCGCTGAAGGCCTTCGGAATCCCCCAGTACCCCACTTGCGAAGATTGTCCTGTACCCGTCCTTCGAGGGGCTTTCTGAATACCAACCACGGTTCCCACATCGAGCGAGGCATCACACTTACGTCCGGAAACTCCTCATGCGCCCCCTTCGGACGGTCCCCACCGCGCATCGTTGTCACTAGCCGGACGATTTCGCCGCGTCTTTCCAATCCAACTTGAGCTAACGCGCCGGCGACGATGTACGATAGCAGGGGGTTCGTCGCTACTACGATATTGGCACCAGGAACCAAGACCGGCGTGAGAGCTGACGCCCATTCCGTAAAGAACTCCGCCATATCCTCGCGGTCCGATGGCGAGAGCACCGTGAATCGCGGCAACGGCGAACGTTGGGCTCCGTCAAACGATGACGGGATGCGCCAAATACCACCTTTGCCTGCCCGGAGCTTTGACTGTTCCTTGGCAGAGTATTCAACTAGGGCGTGTTAACACAAAGTAGGCTGGATGTGATATCCTTTGCCGCACACACCGTTTGTCGGGAAAAGCGAAGGA
>JAPOYI010000164.1 GCA_026706665.1 Gammaproteobacteria bacterium
GCGAGCAACCAGCCCCGACACTGCCACGCCAGGACCACTCAACAAGGTAAAGGGGGCTTGTTGATCCGACGCGGGTCACCGAGCAGTACGAACGCAATGGGGGAACGGCGGCGCGAGAGGCGGTCCTGCGTGACGCCTGCCACTTAGCGGCTCTGCCTCCTTTCCGTCCGGCCCAGCGCTGGGCGGATTTCACGAACGCCCCGTACCTGCTCCCGCGCTGGGGGCTAGGGCCGCACCGATGCGGGGTCGCGACGCTGCGTTGCACGTACGCCTGCTGGGGCTGCGCGCCGACGAACCGAACCGGGTCCACCGCGTGCTGTCGCGGTCGCTGTTCGCGGAGGGTGCGACCACTTCGGCCTGCGCGGTCAGAACCCAGCCGGCTGGGGAACGCCCATATTTCCCGCTCCACGACAGCGGCTTCACCAAAGACGACGTGATCGACTACTGGGAGCGCCGGCCTTTCGATCTGGAGATCCCCAATGGGGCGGGCAACTGCGTCTTCTGCTTTATGAAGGGCACCCGGCAGCTTGCGACGCTGGCGGCAGCGCCCGATCCCCGGCGGCGCTGTGGCACTCCTGCGGACAGCAGGTGGTGGATTGAGCTTGAGGACCGACATGCGCGAGTCGAGTTGAGGCGGGGCGGCGGCGCCACGTCGAGATTCGGATTCTTCGGAGTCAACGCCCCGTCGTTCGCTGACCTCTTGGCGGGGGATGGCGCTGCGGCAGGCCGCTATGCACAGGGCGCACCCGCCTGCGACTGCACAGACTGAGCCGACGACCGAGCGATCCTGGAGCCGAACGACGATGCCCGAAGCCAGTCTGTACTTCGCACCGACGCACCGACCCTGCGGTTTCACGAACCCGGAGTTGGCGCAGTTCGACGGCTCGGCAGAGCCGGTCGTCCGCGAGTTGCTGCAGAACAGCCTGGATGCCGCCGACAAGGCGGATCGACCGGCGGAAGTGCGGTTCGTGATCACCGAGGTGCCCAAGGTCGATATCCCCGGGTGGTGTTCCTACGAGCAGGCGTTCAGACGTGCCGTTGCGGACCGGGACACGCGTGGGGTCGAGCCTTCTCACGACGAGAGAACCACAAGATCCCGCATTGTGAGTTCGATGGAGAAGCGCACGGTCCCGCTGCTCCTGTGCATCGACAACGGCCACGGTCTCGACGGTGCCCGCATGGATGCGCTGCTCACCTCGGGCAATACCGACAAGGGGGAAGGCGGTGCGGGCTCGTTCGGACTCGGCCACTATGCGGCGTTCGCGGCGTCGGACCTGCGCTGGGTGCTGTACGGATCGCGCCACAGCAGCAACGGTGTGATCAGCACGATGTTCTCGGCCCACGCCATTCTTGCCACCCACCGTGACGGCGACGACAACCGGCTGCAAGCCGCCGATGGGTACTGGTTCGATCTCGGCAAGGCCGATCGCGCGTTCGATGGCACCGGCGATGCGTACGCCGCGGACATTCCCGCAGTATTCGCCCCGCACCTCCGCGATGACCGCACCGGCACTGTGGTCTGTATCGCTGGCTTCAACGATTTCCGGCGGGAGGACGACGATGACTCTGCCTTGGAGCAGATCGCTCGGGTCGCAGCCGCTAACTTCTCCGACGCCATCGTCGGCAAGCGCTTGCGGATGACCGTCGAAGACGACCGCCAAGGCGATGGACCAGAGAGGCTGGACGTTGCACGGGACCAACTCGAGGAACTGCTGGCACCAATCAAGGATCAGCGAAGGGCTCCCCGGCGAGGGCAGATCCGCGGTGAGTTGGCCTACCAAGCTTGGCGAACGCTCGACGCAGGACGGACGACCGAGCAGCCGGCAGGTGTGCGCATCTGCTGGCGGCTGTTTGGGGACTACGACCGATCCACGACACGGGTGCACCTATTTCGCAAGGGGATGTGGATCACCTCCGACGCTCCCGGTCTCCGGAAGGCGGACTTCTCCGACTCGAACCCGTTCGATGCGGTCCTCTCGCTCGACGCAGGTCAGCTGGAGGACTTAGTTCGCAACGCCGAGGGGCCCGAGCATCGAGGTCTCGACCCGAAGCGGCTGACGCCTGCGGAGAGGAAGGATCTCCACAGGCTGCTCGGTGAGGCCGCCGAGTTTCTGCGCGATGCGGCTGGACGGCGTGATCCATCCGAGGAGTTCACCCCGCCGGGATTTGCCACAATCGCCGGGGCGACGCTCCGCAGCGCGGAGACCCTCAGGAGGCCGCGTCTGCCGGCGGGGGGCGGCGAGCGAGTCGAGCCGATCGCCCGGGGCGAGAACCCGACCGGCGGGCGGCAGCCGAAGTCCCGTCGGCACGGTACGCCGCGCCCCGGATCGTCGCCGCGCTACCGGTCGACACTGCGACAAGACGGCCGAACTGTTGTCAAGGCGTCCGTGGACTTCCTGGAGGAGGTCGCAGCGGGCTCGATGGTCGGCCTTCGCCTCCGCAGGGCGTCCGGTTCGGACGCGACGTGCGACGTCCCTGAACGGGACGACTTTCTGAGGCTCGAAGGTGTTTCCGATGACACGGGAATGGAGATCCCATCGGACGAGAGCGAAAGTGGATATGAGTTGACGATTCCTGCCGTCGAAGGTCGGAGGGAATTGATGCTTCATCTCGACGAGCCCATCGATGACATCCATCTCCTGGAACTCGACCTCGTCCGGCGCCGGCAGGCGTCGAGTCCCTGCTCCGGCGGGGATGCCTGAGGAAAGCACCCGATGGCGATTCAGAGCCCGTTGCCTCGGCTGGAAGAGGACGGTTCGCGCCTCGACTGGGTCGATGCTCGCTACGAGGTAGGCATCGAGATGCGCGGAACGCAGCAGGTCGAGATCAGCCACCGCTTGCACAACGCCGGATCGTTGGAACGGCTGATCGACCTTGGCACGGCGAAGTGGGTGACCGAGGTGCGCTGTCCTCGGACGATGTTCTGCGCGCTGCATCACTCTGCGCACGCCGAGCAGGTTCTGGAGCTTCGGAGCGACGAACTCCTCGATCCGTGGTTTTTCTTGCCGGGCCTGCTGGCCGTTGAGGATTCCTCGCTCGAGGCCGTGGGGTTGAATGGGTTCGCGTGGGACTCCTCCGACAACCTTGATGTGCCGCGCGGCTGGTGGCTGGCGCGGGCCTCGGTGCGCAGCGCACGCCCGCTCAGCGCATCGCTCGTGCGCTTCACACGCCAGCCTGCCCTGTCCCCGGGGGAGATGGGCGTTGAGGAGAACCACAACGGCAGGACACCCTTCGTCGTGTCGCTGGCCGCCGACCTGTACGAGCGCCGCCATGACAGGGATGTGCAGATCGCTGGACTTATCGCAGCCTGCGCGCTGTTGCCGCGAAGTCAGTTTTGTGCTGGAGGTGACAACGACGAATCTCCCGTCGCCGCCGAGCTGTGCTCCCGGATCGAGGAGGCCGGCCTTCCCGACTGGGACAGCGACGAGTTCGATCCCGCGCGTACGGCGACCCTGCTCGAGAGATTCCACGTCTCCCCCCCGGCGGAGGACGAGGACGGATGAGCCTCTCCGCCTTGCTCGATGAGTCCGTGATCGAGCGCTTCGACAGGTGGCAGCGGTCTCTGATCTTCGAGAGCAAATCGCGAGACGCCGATCCGGCCGCTGTGGAGTCGAGGCAGCGGGATCTCGCAGAGGCCGTGAACCGAGGGCCTGCGGCTGTCTGCGACTTCGTACTCGACGCTCTGGGGTGGGCTCGCCACGAGGTCGAGCCCCACGTACCGGCGCTGCCGAATCCGCTGACTCCCGCCGAGATGAGCCAGCTGCCAATTTGCGCGGAACGGAAGATCGCCAGGCATCTCGAGCGTTCGATCAGCCCGACTGAGGCCGCTGAACCCGCCGCCTGGACGATCTGCCACGCTATCTGGATGCATCGGGGAATGTTCGGACGGGACCTGGCCCGCGTGTTCCTCCAAGGCGGTGCGAGAGGCGACGCACCTGAGGCCCGGACCCGCAACTTCCTTCGCCGGACGGGCGGGCTGCGGCTTGTCCGCGGCAACATTTCACCGCTGGTGGACTGCCCGGTCGCGGCGGCGTTCTGGCGCTACCGCTGCGCGCGACTGGTCAGCGATATTTGCACCGAGGAGTCGGGTGTGCGTTTCGCTGAGAACGAAGCGCACGGCGTGCTGCACGCGCGGGAGGTCTGGGAGAACCTGGCGCGCATGTCGCTGCAGCGGATAGTCGCCGTCAGTGAGCCGCGCGCGCAGGCCGCCGTGGTGTTCGTCCTCCACGGCGCGCTCGAAGCAGACGCCCAGCGGCCGTCGGGCCAGGCGGCGCTCCGGCCGAAGGTCATGGAGGCGGTGCGTGCGC
>JAPOYI010000151.1:0-31789 GCA_026706665.1 Gammaproteobacteria bacterium
GCGTAAGGAAGTGCCGGCGTTTCCCCCGTCGCCGGAGGCGTACTTCCATGCAAGGCTGCGCCGTAGAACGGCACGTCAGTGCCGATTGAGGCGCAGCATCGTAGGAGGGCTTGGGCGGGGGTGAAAGACGGCACGCCCGAAGGGCTGTCGGATTTCATGGCGCTAGTGCTCCGTAGAACGGCACGTCAGTGCCGATCAAGGCGCAGCATCGTAGGTGGGCTTGAGCGGGAGTGAAAGACGGGCACGCCCGAAGGGCTGCGTATTTCATGGCACTAGCTTCACGGAGGACCCTGATCCTTCCCCCATTCCGAAGACGCCAATAAGGAGGAGGCAACGATAGTGGCGATCCTTGTTCCCCCAATCAAATGCCAGGGAATCAAGACGAAGCTCGTCCCACTGATACTGCGCACCATAGAGCGCGACGAGGAGGGCCTTTGGATCGAGCCGTTCCTTGGATCCGGTGTCGTAGCTCTCAACGTCGCGCCCAAGCGGGCGCTATTGGCGGATGCTAATCCCCATGTCGTTGCCTTCTACCAAGCCATCCGTGATGGTCGAATAGACGCCCTTGGTACGCGCACATTTCTCGAACATGAGGGTTACATCTTGTCGCAACGAGGGAAGGACTACTACTACGAGGTGCGGGAGAGATTCAACGCCTCGCACGACCCGTTGGACTTCCTCTTCCTCAATAGATCGTGCTTTAACGGCATCATCCGATTCAACAAGAAGGGCGGGTTCAACGTGCCCTTTGGTCACAAGCCGCGACGTTTCGCACCTGCATATGTGACAAAGATCGTGAACCAAGTAGATCGCTTCAGGAAGGTCGCAGTCGAATCAGACTTGGTTTTCATGCATCAGAGCTTCGAATGCACCATCGCCCAAGCAGGTCCCTGCGACTTCATCTACTGCGACCCACCGTATGTCGGAAGGCATGTGGACTACTACGACAGTTGGGGTCAGGATCAGGAGGTCCTGCTTCATGACTCGCTGTTGTCCTCCGGGGCCCGGTTTCTCCTGTCCACATGGCACAGCAACCAACACAGGCACAATGAGTTTGTGGATACGCTCTGGGAGCCGTACCACATCACATTGCAGCCACACTTCTACCATGTGGGTGCAAAGGAAACGAACCGTAAGCCTATGTTGGAAGCGGTCGTCACGAACTACAGTCCGTCCATTCCTCGTGTTGAACGGCCTAGCGACGTACCGTCACGTCAACGAGAGCTACCGCTAACTCGGCTTTGAACCGGCGCTTCGGATCATCCTCTGTTTTCCACAACCAATTGAGAACATTGGAAAAGCCGAAACGCCGGGGCGGCGCTCGGCCCAGCGCTCGGCCATGTCGGTGCCGGGTCCGTAGATGGCCTTGGCAGGTCGCGGAGCAGCGCGCCGCCGTTTTCCCGCCCGGCGCCACCATGTGAGATACTGGTTCGTCCGCTCCCATCCGCCCTCGATCCGAGGACTTGTCGTTCCTGGACAAGAACTAGCGAGGCAGCGGCGCGAAACGCCACCAATTAAAGCCAAACAACTCGGAAAAAGTGACACGTGGACCACGAAACCCACCGCGAGCCGGGAACTGGTGCCGAGGAGAGGACTCGAACCTCCACGGGGTTACCCCCACTAGCACCTGAAGCTAGCGTGTCTACCAATTTCACCACCTCGGCAAAGAAGCGGGCCACACACACCGAACGATCGGGCGTCCGGCGCTGGAAACGGGGCGCGCAATGTACCTATCGTCTCGAGGAATTGTCAATTTGAGACGCCGCAGGCGCAGAGGGGCCACCCGGGAAAAGCAACTTTCGGCGAGCGATGTCCGTGATGCCCTGAAAGCCCACGGCTCTCCCCGCTGGAACGACCTGGTGCGGCACCTCGGCATCGCCAAAGGTGCCGAGACGCATCGGCTGCGGCGCCTGTTGCGCGGACTCGAACACCTGGGTGAGGTCGGACGGTCGCCCGACGGCCACTACGCGCTCCTCGGCGAACCCGAGGTGGTGAAGGTCGTCGAGTCCTTCGGCAAGCTCGTGGTGGAAGGTTCCGGCGCCGAATTGCCGCCCGGATCGAATGTCCGTCCCGGTGACCGTATTGAACTGCCAACCGGGCGCCAGCGAGGCTGGCGCGTCCGGCGAGACGGCGGCCTCCGGGTCGTCGAACCGTCCGCAGAACCCCTGATCGGGTGTGTCATGGAAGGATATCGGCGCCGGTTCGTCGAGTCCCTGGACCCGGCCGTCAGGGGACGCGTGGAAATCGAGGACGACGACCGGCGCGCGCGCGACGGGGACATCGTCGAAGTGTCGCTCCTGTGGCAGGACCGGGGGCGATACAGCGGCCGCATCCTGTCGGTGCTGCGCGCAGGAAACGAGGCGGACCGGGCAGCGGGCGCCATGCTTCGCAGTCACCGCGTGCCTGTCGATTGGCCGGATGGCCTCGACCTCCGCGCGCCGCAGAGCGTGACGGCGGGCGACTCGGCCGGCCGACGGGATCTCACCAACCTGCCGCTCGTCACCATCGATGGGCCCGACGCGCGCGACTTCGATGACGCTGTCTACGCGGAACAACGCCGTGAGGGCGGTTGGCGCCTGGTGGTGGCGATCGCCGACGTCGCCCACTACGTAAAGCCCGGCTCTCCTCTCGACATCGAAGCGAGGCGGCGCGGCAATTCGGTGTACCTGCCCGACCGCGTTATCCCGATGCTGCCCGAATCGCTCTCGAACGGCATCTGCTCACTGGTCCCGCAGGAACAGCGTCTCGCGCTTGTCTGCGACATGCAGGTGTCGGCGGCGGGAACGGTCTCATCAAGCGAGTTCTACGAGGCGGTCATTCGGTCACACGCGAGGCTCACGTATGAAGAAGCGGCTGCGGAGCCCCCGATGCTCGCCGCGCTGTTCGAGGTGTACCGGGCGCTGCGGGCACAACGCTCTGCACGCGGCGCCGTCGAGTTCGAGAGACCCGAACCCCACCTCACGCTCCAGGACGGGCGGGTCAGTTCCGTTGCGCTGACGGATCGCAACGATGCCCACGGCATGATCGAAGAGGCCATGATCGCGGCGAACGTGTGTGCGGCGAGGCGGGTGGAAGCGCCGCTCTACCGCGTGCACGAGGCACCGCAGGCAGAGAAGCTGGACCAGCTCGTAACCGCCCTCGCATTCGCGGGCGTCCGGTTGTCGGCGCGAGACACGACACCCGGCCGCCTGCGCGATCTCATGTCCCGCGCGCTCGGGGGCACTCCCGGGAACAAGTGGCTTCTCGAAATCCTCCTGCTCCGGTCGATGCCCCAGGCTCGGTACGACCCGGACAATGCCGGGCATTTCGGTCTCGCGCTGCCCCGGTATGCGCACTTCACTTCCCCGATTCGGCGCTACGCCGACCTCACCGTGCATCGCATGATCAAGTCGGGCGCTCCAACCCCTTCGGCGGATTGGCTCAGTGAAACCGGCGCACACATTTCCATGACGGAACGCCGCGCGGACGATGTCGCCCGGGCGGTGTCCGACTGGCTGCAGTGCGACTACATCAAGGACCGCACGGGGGAACGGTTCTCCGGCGTCGTTGTCGGCGTGACGGATTTCGGTCTCTTCGTCCGGCTCAAAGACGTGTTCGTCCAGGGGCTCGTGCACGTCTCGAACCTCGGCCGCGATTACTTTCACTTCGCGCCCGAGTCCATGGCCCTCGTGGGGGAGACCTCGGGAGAACGTTTCGCCCTCGGAGACGAACTCGATGTCGTGCTGGAGGACGTCGAGGTGGAGACGCGCCGCGTCGACCTCCTGCCGCTGCGGCGCGGGCGCGCACGCAAACGATGAAGGAACCGACCGGCGATTGGGTCTACGGCGCACATTCCGTGCGCAACGTCCTGGACGCGGCACCGGCCCGGGTGCGTTGCGTGTGGGTTGCCGCCGGCCGCCGTTCCGAGGCGCTGGGTGACTTGATTGCCCAGGCAAAGGTGCTTGGAATCCGCGTCGAGTCGGTTGACAGGCGGCAGCTCGATCGCGTCGCCCTTGGCCCGCACCAGGGAGTGGCCGCGCAATGCCACGCCGTGGCCCCCGCCACCGAGGCGGAGCTGGAGCGCCGCTGGCCCGGCTTCGAGAATCCCTTCATCCTCGTCCTCGACCAGGTCCAGGACCCGCGCAATCTCGGCGCGTGCCTGAGAGCGGCGGAGGCGGCAGGGGTGGATGCGGTGCTTGTTCCCAAGCGACATGCCGCCGGACTGACCTCGGCGGCCGTCCGAACCTCGAGCGGTGCTTATCTGCACCTCTTCGTCGTATCCGTCACCAACCTTGCGCGCAGGCTCTCATGGCTCAAGGAGCAGGGTGTCTGGGTGGTCGGCGGGCACCAGGATGCCGCGACATCGCTCTACGACCTCGATATGCCGGCGCCGACCGCCGTGGTCGTCGGTGGAGAGGGGAAAGGACTCCGGCGCCTCACCGCACAACATTGCGATCACCTCGTCCGTATCCCGATGGCCGGCGAGGTTGCAAGCCTCAATGTCGCGGTGGCGACCGGAATCTTGCTGTTTGAAGTCGTGCGGACACGCCAGTAGAATCCAGCGCTAATCCTCGCCGCACGCGCAATTGACCGCGGCGGCGAACCCGAGAGGAGGAATCGAAATGCGACATTACGAAGTCGTCTTCATGGTCCATCCGGACCAATCTGAACAGGTGCGCGGCATGATGGAGCGCTACCGCTCGATGATCGAGCGCGGTGGCGGCGCCGTACACCGAATGGAAGACTGGGGCCGGCGCCAGCTCGCCTATCCCATTGCGAAGATCCACAAGGCGCACTACGTGCTGATGAACGTGGAAGTGGACGCCGAGACGCTCGAAGAACTCGAGAGCGCGTTCCGCTTCAACGACGCGGTGATCCGCAATCTCATCATCCGGCGCCAGCACGCGATCACGGAGTCATCCAAGATCTACGAGGAAGAGCTGCGGGAGCAGGAGAAGGAGCGCGAGCGCGATCGCAGGCGCGAAGAAGAAGCGCAGGCACGCGCGTTGCGGCGCGCCCGGGAAGAAGCGGAAGCCGCGGCCGAGCGCGAGCGGGTTGCCGAGCCCGCGGAAGCGGAGTCCTAACCGATGCCCAGGGGCTTCAGACGCAAACGTTACTGCCGTTTCACGGCGGAAGGGATCAAGGAGATCGACTACAAGGACCTCGATCTTCTCGCACCCTACATCACCGAGACCGGCAAGATCGTCCCGAGCCGGATTACCGGCACCAGTGCCCGCTACCAGCGGCAACTCGCGACGGCGATCAAACGCGCCCGGTATCTGGCGCTGGTCCCGTACACCGATCAGCACAAGTAGGGTAACCGCGAGATGAACGTCATCCTGCTCGAACGCATTGGCAAACTCGGAACCCTGGGGGACGAGGTTTCGGTCAAGAACGGCTACGCGCGCAACTACCTCATCCCTACCGGGCGGGCCGTGCGCGTCACCTCGGAGAACCGGGCGGCGTTCGAAGCCCGGCGCGCCGAACTTGAAGCGGCGGCCGGCGAGAAACTCGCCGCCGCGGAAACGCGCGCCGCCTCCCTGGAAGGCGTCTCAGCCACCCTGATGGTCCGGGCCAGCGAAGAGGGAAGGCTGTTCGGTTCCGTCGGCACCGTGGAGATTTCCCGGGCACTGACCAACCAGGGCAACGAGGTATCCAAAGCGGAAGTGAGTCTTCCCGAGGGCACCATTCGCCAGGTCGGAGAGTACGAGGTGGAAATCCAGCTTCACCCCGGCGTCACAGCTACTGTCGGCATCAACGTCGTCGCCGAGTAGCTTGTCAGGGATCACGCCGCTCGCTCCCGACGTATTCAACCGTCATCTACAGCTTGTCCACAGCCTGTTCCGGCGTCCGCTGGCGTGCATGTCGCCTGGACAATGTCTGACGCGACTTCAGGCCAGGTTCGGCTTGACGCGGCACATGTGAACCCCGATCGTTAAGGCTCGACATGGCCGCTTCCATCTGATGGCAGAACCCTCCCGAGACGCATCCTCACCAGCCAGGCTAAAGGTCCCCCCGCATTCCATCGAAGCCGAGCAGTCCGTGCTCGGGGGGTTGATGATCCGGAACGAGGCGTGGGACACCGTGGCCGACCGGATCGCGGCGCGCGACTTCTACCGCCCGGAACACCAGATCATCTTCGAGGCGATGGCAACGCTTGCCAACGACCTGAACCCGCTTGACGTGTTGACCGTGGTGGAGGCGCTGGAATCCCGCAAGCTCGCCGAGCGCGTGGGCGGCATCGCCTACCTCGCTGAGCTGGCGGAGGAAACCCCCTCCGCCGCCAATATCGGCGCGTACGCCGACATCGTGCGCGAGCGGGCCGTCCTGCGGCAGCTCATCAGCGCCGGTTCAGGGATCGCGGAGTCGGCGTTCACGCCGGAAGGCCGTTCCAGCGACGACCTGTTGGATTCGGCGATGAAAGCCGTGTTCGATATCTCGGATGAGCGGCTGGAGGGCGACGGTCCGATACAGGTCGAAACGATGCTTGAGAGCGCCTTCGACCGCGTCAATCGCCTGTCGAAGAACCCCAACGCCATGACGGGCCTCGAGACCGGGTTTGCCGACCTGGATCGTTACACGGCCGGTTTGCAGGATTCGGATTTCATCGTCATCGCGGGCCGTCCGTCCATGGGCAAGACGGCCCTGGCGGTCAACATCGCGGAGCACGCCGTCATGCACGCGGATGACAACGACCCCGGCGTGCTCATCTTCTCCATGGAACAACCCGCCGAGCAGCTTGTCGTCCGCCTGCTTTCCTCCCTCGGTCGCATCGACCAGAACCGCCTGCGCACCGGCCAACTGAACGAAGAGGACTGGCCCCGCCTCGAGTCAGCGATCAACCAGCTCAAGCACAAGCCCCTGTACATCGACGATACGGGCGGATTGACGCCGAATGCCGTGCGGGCGCGCGCCCGCAGGGTGGCCCGGACTTCCGGGTTGAAGCTCATCGTCGTGGACTACATGCAGTTGATGCGCGCGGAGGGCCGCTCCGAGAACCGTACGCTTGAACTCTCCGAAATCTCGCGCATCCTCAAATCCGTCGCCAGGGAACTGCGCTGCCCGCTGATTGCGCTGTCGCAGTTGAACCGCGCCCTCGAGAATCGCGAGGACAAGCGGCCCCGGATGTCGGACCTGCGCGAGTCCGGCGCCATCGAACAGGATGCCGACGTCATATTCTTCATCTACCGCGACGAGGAGTACAACAAGGACACCGAAGAAAAGGGTATTGCCGAGGTCATCATCGGCAAACAGCGAAACGGGCCCACCGGCATGGTGAAGATGTGGTTCCGCAAGGAACTGACCAAGTTCGAAACACGCGCGCCCGAGGAATACGAACCCGTTGGCCAAGGCTAAGGTCGCATACGTCTGCGACGACTGCGGCGTCGAACATCCGAAGTGGCAGGGCCAGTGCTCCGCCTGCGGCAAGTGGAACACGTTGCGTGAATTCACGCTGCAACGCGCCGCCGCCGGGTCGGGCGGCAGCGTCGCGGGTTCTGGCTACAGCGGCGCTCCGCCGGAAGTCGCACGGCTCGCCGAAGTCGAGACCGCAGCACTCGCGCGCATGCCCACCGGCATGCATGAGCTCGATCGCGTGCTCGGCGGCGGGTTCGTGCCCGGCTCCGTGGTCCTCATCGGCGGAGATCCCGGCGCCGGCAAGAGCACGCTGCTGTTACAGGTCGCCGCCGCGATTTCGGGGCGCGAGCCCATGCTCTACGTCAGCGGCGAGGAGTCCCTGCAACAGATCGCCGACCGTGCCCGCAGGCTGGCCCTGCCGCTGGACGACCTGCTGGTCGCGGTCGAGACACGTGTCGAAGCCATCGCCGAACTGGCCCAAAGACACCGGCCAAGCGCCATCGTCGTCGACTCGATCCAGGTCATGCACGCGGAATCCGCCGGCAGCGTTCCCGGCAGCGTGGTCCAGGTAAGGGAGTCCGCCGCACTGCTCACGAGGCTTGCAAAGCAGACCCTGACCACGGTGATCCTGGTCGGTCACGTCACGAAGGAAGGCAACCTCGCCGGACCCAAGGTGCTGGAACACATGATCGACTGTTTCGTGATGCTCGACAGTCCCGCCGGCACCCGTTTCCGCACGCTGCGAAGCCAGAAAAACAGGTTCGGCGCCGTCAACGAACTGGGCGTCTTCGCGATGACGGAAACCGGCCTGAAGGAAGTCGCCAACCCGTCGGCGATCTTCCTGCAGCGGCCGAAGGAGATGTCTCCCGGCAGCGTCGTCACCGTGACCTGGGAAGGCACAAGGCCGCTCCTGGTGGAACTGCAGGCGCTCGTCGACGAGTCCCGGAGCGGCTATCCGAGGCGCATCGCCGTCGGCCTCGACCCGCAGCGGATCGGCATGCACCTGGCCGCGCTGCACCGGCATTGCGGGCTTTCACTATCCGACCAGGACGTGTTCGCCAACGTCGTCGGAGGGGTGCGCATCACGGAAACCGGCGCGGACCTCGCGACGGTTCTCGCGGTCCTGTCGAGCTTTCAGAACCGGGTCCTGCCCCGGAACCTCGTTTGTTTCGGCGAACTTGGCTTAACGGGCGAAGTGCGCGCCGTGCCGAACGGCCAGGAAAGGCTGCGCGAAGCCCAGAAACACGGCTTCGTCCAGGCTATCGTGCCCCGCGCGAACCTGGCGAAGGACCCTGTGCCAGGAATCGACGTCAAGGGCGTGACGAGCCTCAAGCAGACACTGGAAGCCGTGGAGGCGCTCGGGTAAGTGCCAGTGACGCTGGCGGCCCGATTGCCGGTGCTATTTGATAATCGTTCCTTCGTCTGACGACGATAGCCGCAAGACGCTATCATTGCCGGTTCATGCCTGCACTTCAGGCAAAGCGCGTACCTGTGTCGGGACAGCACCCCGGCTTACGCAGACGCGTCAGAACCCGGCGAGCGTGCCGGTGAAACAAGAACACAAGTCAGGAGATCGTCGAATGGAAGAATCCAAAGTTCAAAACGGCGTAAACGTCGACGCGCTTCTCGCGGCTCGAGAGGCGTTGAGTGATGCCCCCGAGGCGGCCAAGTTCAATTGGCGCGCATCCTGCAAGTGGGTCAACGGGACGCACAGCCACTCCACCGTAGACGGCTATCACGGCCTTGGCGAGGAGCACCAGCACAAGACCACGTTCAGTTTCGACGCGGACCACCCGGCAGTGTTTGCCTCCGAGGACAACGGCGCCACCCCGGTCGAGTTCGTGCTTGTCGGGCTGGCGAGCTGCCTGACGGCGGGCGTGGCCGCCGTGGCGCAGAATCGCGAGATCCAGCTGCGGTCCGTGCAGGCGAACCTTACGGGCGCCATGGACATCCAGGGGATCCTGGGCGGCGATCCCGACGTGCGCAATGGATTCAGCGACGTCAAGGTGACGTTCGATATCGATGCCGATGCGTCCCAGGACGACATCGAGGCGCTGGTGGCACAGTCCCAGAAGCGCTCCGCGGTGTTCGACATCATCACCAATCCCACGAACGTCAGCGTCGAAGTGAAGTGACGCGCGGAGGTCCGCTTAACGCTTAAGCGGAGGCAATTCGATCAACGAAGCGACGACCGTCATTGTCGGCGGCGGCCATGCCGGGCTTGCCATGAGCCAGTGCCTGCGGGAGCACTCGGTTGACCACGTCATCCTGGAACGGGGCCGCGTGGCCAATTCCTGGCGCACCGAGCGATGGGATTCGCTGCGATTGCTGACACCGAACTGGCAGAGCCGGCTTCCGGGGTTTCGCTACGAGACTCCCGATGCCGACGGCTTCATGACGATGCCCGAGGTGATCGGATTCATCGAAGACTACGCCCAGACCATTTCCGCGCCGGTTCACGAAGAAACTGCAGTCACGTCAGTCCGCGCCAGCTCGAACGGATTTCGGGTGGCCACGGATCAGGGCGAATGGCGTTGCCGAACCGTCGTGCTCGCCAGCGGCGCCTGCAATCGTGCCGACGTGCCCGTGCTCGAACAGGACATCCCGGCATCGATTCACAGCTCGACCGCGATGGAATACCGGAATCCCGATTCGCTGCCACCTGGCGGCGTGCTGGTGGTGGGCGCGTCCGCCACCGGCGTCCAGATCGCGGAAGAGATCCATCGATCCGGTCGCCCCGTGACGCTGTCCGTCGGCGAGCACGTGCGTTTGCCACGCACCTATCGGAGCCGGGATATCCTGTGGTGGATGGATGCGGCCGGCGTCCTCGACGAGCGTTACGACGAAATGGACGACATCGTGCGCGCGCGAAACGTGCCTTCGCCACAACTGGTCGGGACGCCCGAGCGGTCCACCCTCGATCTCAACGCGCTGACCGACATCGGCGTGAAACTGGTCGGCCGGATTTCTGCCGTGCGGGACGGCAAGGCCCTGTTTTCCGGCGGATTGCGCAACGTGTGCAGGCTGGCCGACCTGAAGATGAACCGGCTGCTCAACATGATCGACGAGTGGGCAACCGACAATGGCACCAACGGCGAAGTCGATGCGCCGCACCGTTTCGAGGCTACGAGGGTCCCCGATTCGCCACCGCTCGAGATCGACCTCGCGCGTGCGGACGCCGATGGCGGGATACGGAGCATCGTGTGGGCGACCGGATACCGACCGGACTACTCGTGGCTCGACCTCCCGGCGCTCGACCACAAGGGGAGGCTAAGGCATGACGGCGGTGTCGTGGCAGTGCCCGGCGTCTATGCGCTCGGTCTCAACTTCCTGCGCAGGCGCAAGTCGAGTTTCATCCACGGTGCCGAGGACGACGCCAGGGACCTCGCGCGGCACCTCGTGAACTACCTGGATGGCCGCCGGGCCCGCGCGGTAGCGGCGCTCTCGTAACGACATGCCTGGGGGAGCACAGTCCGGGCCTACAGGCTCTACGGTCAGGCTCCTACCCCAAGAGTCAGCTTCGTTGCACACAGATTCCATCCCAGGCCGCTAATGTTCCTGACCTGACAACGATAAGTTGGCCCCTCCACTTTTCGGAGAACCAACATGAGACATCCATCGTTTGACCGAGCCTCGGCGTCGCGGAAGCCGGAACCAGCAGTCATGCCGCTATCCGTGGTGCGCCTCTCATTGTTCATGCTACTGGCGCTCGGGATCGCGCTCGATGCACGGGCGGAAGAGGAACGCGTGGACGTGAACACCGCCGATGCCGAGACGATCGCACAGGTGCTGGTCGGAGTCGGCCAGTCGAAGGCCGAAGCCATCGTCGCCTATCGGGAAGAAAACGGCAGGTTCGAAGAAATCGAAGACCTGGCGAAGGTCCGTGGCATCGGCGAAGCGACGGTCACGCGCAACAAAGACCGCATCAAGCTAGGCGACGAAGAAGACTAGGCATCCCGTCGGCGTGCCGCTTTCGGCGGCAAGACCGGCGGGGCGACGTCAGTGCTCAACGCAATAACTCCCGCTGGGAACCAAGACTCCCGGCGGGATCTTCGGGTTTCTTGGCGGGATCCCGAAGGAGAAAACCAATGGAACCGGAGGAAGAGCGGGCCGCAGCCGAGCTGAGGAGGATCAACGCCGAAGCGAACAAGCTGGCGGCCGAAGCGGATAAGCTGGGAGCCTTCAGCCGGGGGAGCTTCCCCGACCGCTGACGCGTGAGGAAGCGCTGGCATTTCCAGCATCGCCAGAGGCGGACTTCCATGGAAGCGGAGGAGCAGCGCCTTCTTCGAAGCATGGTCAAGGACGCCTGGACGATAGGACTGGCCGTTTTCGCGGCCGGCCTGGCCGCGCCAAAATTTGCCGAAAGTGCAGGCTGGCTGTAGGAGGCAGACATGTTGCAACGACATGAAGTTCTGCGTAGCGGGCGCAAGGTTGACCGGAACTGGTGGTACGGCACCAAGCTCGGCATCGTGATCCTGGTCGCCCTCGTGGCCGCCTACGTGGTCCATGTGACGATCCCATAAGATGCCAACCAACATGATGGGGGGCCAGTCGAAGGCCGAAGCCATCGTCGCCTATCGGGAAGAAAACGGCAGGTTCGAAGAAATCGAAGACCTGGCGAAGGTCCGCGGCATCGGCGAAGCGACGGTCACGCGTAATGAAGACCGCATCTCGCTAGGCGACGAAGAGCCATCGGCTTGCCGCTCTCGGCGGCAAGATCGACGGGGTGAAGGGCGGCGGAAAGGCGACACAGGGGCGCGAGGTGATGCTCGTGGCAACCTTCGCAGAGAAAGTCGCCCTCCGCCACCTTGCGCAGCAGGTCGATTGAGCCGCGTAGTCAGATATGACATCATCGTGAGCCGTATAGGAAAGCCGATGCGGTCGATCGGCTGGGTCAGGGCAGCGCGAAGAGACTACGCGGCGTTTCCCCCTATCGTACGCGACCGCATCAACACCGCATTGTCCATCGCAGCACAAGGCAGCAAGGCCGACATCGCGAGCCCTTTGAAAGGCTTGGGTCCGGGCGTCATGGAGGTCGCCGTTCGGCACCGGAGCGATGCATGGCGGGTCGTTTACGTCAACGAAATCTCTGGAACCTTGTGGATACTCCACGCGTTCCGGAAGAAATCGAAGAGAGGTATCCAGACCCCAAAACCCGAGATCGACCTCGTCAGGGCACGCCTACGACGCCTCAGAAGGGAACTGGCAAATGACCGATGAAGCAGCTTTCGAACTCGTCGACGGAACCGGTAATGTCTTCAGGGATCTCGGCGACCCCGATGCGGAACTCAAGCAGACCAAGGCGATCCTGGCTGCTGACATAATCTCTGTGCTGGACGAAAGCGGCTTCACGGTTCGCAAGGCCGGCGAGGCGACCGGCTTTGCGGCGGCCGACTTCTCGCGGATCCGCAATGCCAATCTCGGCCGCTTCACGATCGACCGCTTGATGCGCATGCGCACCGCTCTTTTTCGTGCCGCTCGGTCACTCCCGCGCACTCCCACCAGAGTGCCAGTTACAGAACCCGAACGTCGACGTTCGGGTCTGGGTTCGATACCCAGGCCGATCATCGTCGACAAGAGCTATGCCCAGGGGGCCCGATCGCTTCTTCATCTACAGCGCGACTGGCACCTACTGTTTCCAGATGTGTTCTTCTTCGAGGTGGCATCGACCGACCCGTCAGCGCGCCAGTCCTGCTTGTCCAAACTCCTCGATTTACATCGCGACGCAGGCGTCCATGTGGCGCCCAACGTCGGGGCACTGCTGCGAATGGAAATCGACGGCTTGGCCCATGCAGGCCCTCCATCCGAGAATCTCACGCAAGGGCTGGGACTTGACGCCTTCTTCACGCAGTTCGACGAACTGTTTGAGGACCGGGGCAATGCCGTCGCGGATAAGGAGGCATGTTTCGACCGTGACATCCGCAGTCTGATCGAGAGAGCCAACATGTTCCGCGACCGTATTCGAGGGGCGTTCGAAGGCACAACGGATCAGCGCAAGGAGGCTTATCGGGAGGCCAGAAAGACTGTCGCCGAGGATCGGGAATTCATCTCCCACTTCTTCGCGGATTTCGTCAGCCGAGACGCCGACGCCCCGGCCAATACGACACGCCTCGCAGAAATCGCTCGGCGCGGAGATCTCTGTCCCAAATGGACTATCTACCGCTGGGTACAGGTCCAGCTTCTCTACGCACTCGAGTGGCTGGAAAAACGCGGCCAACTGGATCCGGTGAAGCTGACCGCGAAGGAACGCGAGAACCTGCAGCATGACGTGATCGACATCGAGTACGTCATTCTTGGCGTGCTGCAGGGCGCGCTGGCATCAAGGGACAAGAGAATGAGGGCGGTGTTCAGAACGCTCCGACCAGACGGCGTGATGTTGCCGTCAGGCCCGAATTCCTAGCGATTTACGAACTCAGCCCTCAGGCAGCGCTAGCCGCCGCATTCCTGCCAGCGGTTCGTCCGAACACGGCGCCCGAAGTCAGCCCGGAGCCGCCCGGGTAGTTGAAGAAGAACAGGCCGCCCACGAGTTCGCCTGCAGCGTACAGTCCCGGGATGGGCGCGCCATCCACGCCAATGACCCTCGACTCCGTGTCCACGCTCAGGCCGCCGAAGGTAAAGGTGATCCCGCAGCTCACGCCGTAGGCTTCGAACGGCGGCATGTCGAGCCGATTTGCCCAGTTGGATTTGGGTGGAGTGATGCCGCTGGTGCCCCGCCCGTCCTTGACCGCAGGATCGAATGGAGTATCAACATCCACTGCGGCGTTGTATGCGTTCAGGGTTGCCAGCGCCTGCTCGGCGTCAACGCCCTCCATCTGCCGCACGAGCGCTTCCAGGCTGTCCGCCGTAACCTTGGTCACCTGGCGAATCCGATATTCGTCGCGCAACAGCGCAGACACTTTGGCGTCGAATATCTGCCAGGCGAACTGACCCGTCTGCGCGAGAATCTCCCGGCCGTATTTCGCGTAGGTGTAGTTGCGAAAGTCCGCGCCCTCATCGACGAAGCGATTCCCTTCGGCATTCAGCATTACGCCTAAGGGGTAGGAGTGCTTCTGGAAATTGTCGCCGACGTCGAGATCACCGAACTCCGGCGCATTCATGTCCCAGGCCACCGCGTGGCACCCCGACCAGTTGCCGCGCGATGCCGCCCCCGCATCGATTGCCATGCGAATCCCGTCGCCGGTGTTGAAGCGGGTTCCCCGAACCTTGGCGAGTTCCCATCCAGGGCCAAGGTACTGGGTGCGCCACGCCGCGTTCGATTCGAACCCGCCGCAGGCGAGTACGACGGCGTCGGCCTTCACGGTTTCCGAGCCTACGCGCACGCCATCTTCTACCAGCGCCTCGCCGCGGACTCCGTAACGAATGTCGATGCCCATGCCCTGGGCGATGGACGTCAAGCTGTCGATCAGCCCGGGGCCGCCGCCCCAGGCCTCGAGCGTCAAGCCGCCCCAGAACCGGACCATGTCCCCTACCTTGAACGATTGGCGCCCGTACATTGGGAGGAAACGAACCCCTTGTCCCGCCATCCACCTGAGGGTGTCATAGCTCTCGTCCACCAGCTTGACGGCCAGATCGGGATCGGCGCGGTACTGCGTAATCCGGCACATGTCGTCATAGAACTGGTCCCAGGTGTACTCACCGAAGTCGGTTCGCGACAGCTCGGAGTCGCTGAGGTCGGGAACCAGCGCGCGAATCTCCTCGTTGCTCTCGTACACGAAACGCATGCCACCAGCGGTGAACCGGGAATTGCCGCCGCGCAGGTCATACGGCGCGCGCTCGAGCAACACGACGTCCGCGCCCTGTTCGCGCGCGCTGATGGCAGCGCAGAACGCGGCGTTGCCGCCACCGACCACCACGACCCGGCGCGGCCGGCTCATGTACCCGGCTCGCGATGAGGTGTGACAGGTACCGTGGCACAACGATTGCGCGCAATGATCCCGGATTGCGAATACAGAGCGGGGCTCCCCCTTTGGAACCGCGTGCGGAGCGTACCACACCCCCTTGCCGAAGCGCCCCGAGCCAGCGCCTTCTTGCGCGTCACCGCGCATGTAAGGCATGTTGCGCGCCATGCCTTCCCTTGCCTCCAAGTGCCTCCCTGGTGCGCTGTTTCTTGCGGCAGGCCTCTGCGCAGGCGGCGAGCCCGTAGAGATCGGATACCGCGTCGTGCAGAGCTTCCCGCATGACAGGGATGCCATGACCCAGGGATTGGTCGTCCATCGCGGAGAGCTCTTCGAAAGCACCGGGGGATATGGGACGTCGTCAGTCCGGCGCGTGGACCTGCGATCGGGACGGGTGCTGCGCGAAAGCCGCCTTGCGGACGAGTTGTTCGGGGAGGGCCTCGCCGCAGTGGGCGACGCGCTCTACCAGCTCACCTGGCGCGCGGGTCTCGGCCTGACTTACGACTCTGAAACACTGGCACCCTCGGGACAGTTCACTTACGGCGGAGAAGGTTGGGGGCTGGCGTGGGACGGCACCCACTTCATCATGAGCGATGGCTCGGCATTCCTGCGTTACCTCGACCGGGAGACCCTTCGAGAGACCCATCGCATCCAGGTGCGAGACGGAGATCAGCCGATCGTGGCCCTCAATGAACTCGAGCTTGTCGAAGGCCACCTCTTCGCCAACGTCTGGAATACGACCCGCATCGCCGTCATCGACCCCGACTCGGGCCAGGTGCGGGGCTGGCTGAACCTCGAACAAATCCTGCCAACACCGTTTCGAACGGAGAGCGTTGGCGTGCTCAACGGCATCGCGTACGACCCCGATCAGGGCAGACTGTTCGTTACCGGAAAACGCTGGCCGCGCCTGTTCGAAATCGAATTGATCCCGCCGATCGGCGAACTCGCGGACTAAACCTCCATCGTGCTCGGGCCTGTTGGGAACCCGTTGGGAACCCGGTGCTACCATTGATCCACGCGGTTCGCGGCGAAACCCCGGGCTGCGTCAGAACCCTACCCACATGAGTGAAACCACCGAACAATGAGTCATCAGAAAGTCGCCATAGTCACGGGTGCCGGATCCGGCATCGGGAAAGCCGCCGCACTGGGTCTCCTCGGCGACGGCTATGCCGTCGCGCTGGCCGGCCGGCGGGAGGAACTGCTAGAAGCCGCGGCAGCCGAGTCCGGGGCCGGGGAACGCGCGCTGCCGGTGCGCACCGACGTCAGGGACCTCGAGGCTGTGGCGGCGCTGTTCGCCAGGACCAAGGAACGCTTCGGCCGGCTGGACGTGCTCTTTAACAACGCCGGCCTCGGCGCCGGTGGCCTGCTTGAAGACCTCGAAGTCGAGAGGTGGCGTCAAGTGGTGGACACGAACCTGACCGGTTCCTTCCTATGCACCCAGGAAGCGTTCCGCATCATGAAGGACCAGACGCCGAGGGGCGGCCGCATCATAAACAACGGTTCCATCTCCGCCCAAGTGCCTCGGCCCAACTCCGCAGCGTACACGTCAACCAAGCATGCGCTCACGGGACTCACCAAGTCGACGGCGCTCGACGGGCGCAAGTACGACATCGCATGCGGCCAGATCGACATCGGCAACGCGCTGACCACCATGACGGGCCGCATGCAAAGAGGCGTGCCGCAGGCGAACGATTCTGTAGTCGCCGAACCGACCATGGACATCGACAACGTCACGCAGGCCGTGCTCTACATGGCGAGCCTGCCGCTGGACGCCAACGTCCTCTTCCTCACCGTCATGGCAACCAAGATGCCGTTCGTCGGGCGCGGGTAGTCATCGGGTCGATCGCACAAAACACGTATGCCATGGTTGCTTCGGCCCGTTGCCGCTCACGACTCACCAAGCTTTCAAGGCGATTGTCGCTTGCATAGGGTTCTAGCTGCTTTCCGACATCGGTCGAATCAGGTATTCTGCACTATTGTGGCCGGAACCCTTTGGCTCAGCGCTATGTCAAAGTGCGCGTGTTATGAACTGGTCATCCAATTGTGACTTCAAGCACGCTAGCGAGTTTCCGTAAACCGCCCCTCCATGAGGTTGCGCTAAGTGTCCAATTCGAATCAGACCACGTTCTGACTTCTGGACACGTCGGACTGTTCTGGCACGACATCAGAGACAGGTTCCCTCACGCAGAGGATCAAATTCCACTACCCGGTCCTGCCATTGAAAGGGGCGGCTCACGTCCTCATGAACTCCAATTGGCAGTCACCCCGGCGCCTCCTCACACAAGGTTTTGGTTCATGGACGCGGACAGGCGCGAGCTTGTTCAAATTCAAAAGGATAGGTTTATTCGAAACTGGAGAAAGACAGGCGAGGGCGACATATATCCGAGGTACGATGACCATATCCGGCCCCGATTTCGTGAGGATTTCAATAGGTTCTTGGACTTTGTCCAGACCCAAGGGTTGGGCCCTATACGACCAATCCAGTGTGAGGTCGCCTACTTTAACCATATTCGAACGGATCCTTCCGTCTGGAGTTCCCCTGCTGATATGCAGTACGTCTTTTCCACGTATAGGCCTGTGCCGTTGGATCAAATGCCTATCAAACACGAGAGTTTGCAGTTTCGGCAAAGTTTCACTATGGCGAAAAGCAATGAGTTCATCGGGCGCCTCTATGTTGAGGTAACTCCAGCCGAGATGGAGGGCGAGCCAGTGATCAGATACCACCTTACTGCAAGAGGGCATCCGTTCGAATCATCTATCGACGGTGTCATGGGATTTCTCGATTTGGGACGTCAAGTTATCGTCGAGTATTTTGAACTGTCTACATCTCCGGCTATGCACAAGGTTTGGGAAAGGGAGTGATCTAATGTCGTCGACCGCAATTTCGGTGGAAGGATTCCGTTCATTTCCGGAAGAACAAAGCAGTCCTTCCATAACACGGCTTCCACCCTTTGAGATGCGAGTTGTTGAGGGTATGGAGCCGGCGCTTAGCAACATGAGCCCATTGTGGGAACGCGGAGCTTTGAGCCAGCTGGCCTCGATTATTATTTTGGAAAAGAACTGGGACTCTTATGGGGCAAACCCCATTGAGTGGTCAAGAGTGTACCAAACCTTTGATCTACTCCACTCCGTAATGGATCACGATACCCCAGCACCTGTTCTGGTACCAATGACGAGCGGCAGTATACAGCTGGAGTGGCATACCTTGGATATAGACCTCGAAGTAGAGTTGCTTTCGAATACGAGTATTGCAGTGTGGTACGAAGATGGGCTTCATCGATTAGAGCCATTTGATGACGTCTTGCACTACGACGTTACGCCGCTTGCAGATGTCTTGCGCGAGCTCGCACGCCGCTCGCGACAAAGATAATATGGATAATGAGCTCCGAAGACGACGCCACCGTTTCTGATGATGACGAGCTACTTAGACGTGTTCCGCCAAATATGATATCCAGAAAGGAGGGCCAAGGAACCTTAGAAGTTAGCTCGGCAGCCTTCACGAATCCATCAGACGGGTCTGGCATGTCGGTGGTCATTCGATCTGCGCTGATCGCTGGTGGAGGCTGCATAGAGGAAGTGTTGGCCGGATATGAGGGATTTGGGTTAGTGTCAATCCAAGTGGCTTCAGTTAGGGAACAAAACCAGATGGTGGTGAGGAAGCCCTTGCCGGAAAATCCCGCACACGGGGAGGTTATCGGGCAAAAGACTAGAGGCGTCAGAAGGGCTCTAAAGCAAAGCGCCAAATTGATCATACAGCCGAGATCGAAAGTATAACGGATGCCCTAAGAGCTAGAGTCCGTCTACATCCTGCGCTTTTCTCGCTGACCTTTTGCAACGTGCCACGGGTACGGTACGGCCAAGTGGACAGCTCAAGGCCGAAAACGCGACCCACGGAAGTTCGAGTGCAATACTGCGTGGTAATCCTCGGCTACCTTTGTTTGTGACGGCTACGTTTTCTCGCTCTGTCACCCAACTGGCGGTTTTTCTCAGTTTGCATTGCCTGGAGGTTTCTAAGGTGGTCGGATCCACCCTTGCTCTGCGGTTTGATGTGATCCATCTCCCACCCCTCCTCAGTGTCGCGACCAAACTGGCTTTTTCGAATTCGATTACCATACGGATCCTGACGAACGACGTTTGGATCTTCCCCTCAAACCTTCTTAGCCTTATCCCATACTCTGTCGACGAGTGACTTCTCGGCCATATCTGCTCTCCTACTAACCGGATCTTTCTAAAGTCTGCCTTTAACTTAGATTGTTATATACTACACTTCCGCGCAACCATCTATCCCATCGGTCTGGGAGTGGGGCAGAATCATCTTCCTGCGTCCCAAATCCGCTACTCGGTCCCTAGTCGACTTTGATCCGTGAGAACCTCGGCGGCCGGCGTTCGACGAAGGACGCCACCCCCTCCTTGAAGTCCGGGTGCGCCAGGCTTTGGTCCATCCAGGCGGTCGACTCCACCATCGCGTCGCGAAGATCGGCATTAAGGTGCCGGTAGATCTGCTTCTTCATCATCATCAGTGACTTGGGTGATGCCGTCTTGCTGATTTCGCGGAGATAGGTTTTCGCATCGTTGACGCACTCACCCGGTTCGCACACGCGGTTGGCGAGCCCTAAGCGCGCCGCCTCTTCGCCCTCGAACCTCCTGCCGGTCCAGAGGATGTCGAGCGCGTTGGCGGGGCCGATCAGGCGCGGCAGCATCCAGCTTGTGCCGTGCTCGGCGATCAGGCCGCGCTGGGAGAACGACGTGACGAACCTGGCGTTCCTGTCGACGAAACGCAGGTCGCAGAAAACCGCGTAACTGAAACCGAGTCCTGCGCAGGCGCCGTTGACCGCCGCGATGAGGGGTTTCCGCAGGCCGAGAAAGTAGCCGAGGCCGATCTTGAAGTTCGGGTCGTCGTCCGGGTTGCCGGGATTGGCGGCAAGGTTCGCGTAACTCTCGCCGAGACGTTGGCCCGCTTCGCTCATGGCGCCGAGCGCGTTCATGTCAACGCCGGAGCAGAAACCCCGGCCGGCGCCGGTGATTACGGTTCCGATAACGGCCTCGTTCTTCTCGGATTGATCAAGGGCATGCCGGATCTCGGCTTGCGTAAGGTCGGTCAACGCGTTGAGCGTTTCTGGCCGGTTCATTGTGACCACGGCTACCGAACCGTCGATTTCGTAGATGATCTCTTCGTACATGCTTGCTCCTTTCCTTTCGTGCGCGACCGAAGATGCGCCGCCCTACCTGATCGCCACGGGATTGATCACTGCCTGCACCGCGCCTTCGAAGCGCGGCTGCCCCAGGACGAACAGGAATTCCCAACCCTCATCCGCCGCCAGGGCACGCACATCCATGTTCTCCAGGATGTAAATGCCATTCTTCGCCAGCAGTTCGGGATGGACCGGAAAAACCAGGTCGGGGTTTTCTCCCGGCACCGCTTCCAGCCCCCAGGTGTCCGCGCCTACCGCGACAACATCGAGACTTGCCAGGTACTTCGCGCCACCGACACCGAGGCCCGGCTGGCCAGACATGAATCGCACATCGTCCTCTCCGACAAGGTTGAGCCAGCCCGTGTGGAAAAGCACAACGTCGCCTTTACCAATGGTCACGCCCTGGGCACTCGCCTGGGCTTTGATTTCGGCTTCGTTGAAGACCGTGCCCTCCGGCAGCGGGTTTTGATCGAAATGCCGGGCCATGTCGAGCAATACGCCTCGCCCGACGATCGGCGGCAGTTTCTCGATGGACAATGCCTTCAGGCCCTTGGTCGTCACGAAGTCCGATGCCTTGTGCCCGTTGTAGTAGATATGGTTGATGCCCATGTGTCCGAGACCATCGATCTGGCTGCCGATTCCCATCCAGGTGTAGAGGAGGTCGTCATTGCCCGTCGCCAGGTTGGTGCCGAAGGTCGGGCCGAGGTCCTGCCCCGGCTGAATGACCGTGATGGCGTAGTGCCGCGGCGGGTACGCCGGGGTGTTCCAGCCGGTGACGACGCCGAGCGGGTAGGTTTTGCCTGTCTTCACCAGCCGGGCCGCTTCGACCACTTTCTCGGGCGACAGGTGGTTGATCGCGCCGAGCGTGTCGCCCGCGCCGTGTTCTGACGGATACCACTCTTCCCCGGTCACCGCCCCCGCCGCGCACAGGAGAACAAGGGAACAGATGATTCGCATTGGTCTATCCAGATCTCCGAACAGTACGGAAAATGATAAGCACATCGTGCGTGGATACGTCAGCGCAGGTATCCCGCTTCTTCGCCACGCCGGACCTCCTCTTCCGACATGCCGAGCCATTCGCTCAGCACCTCGGCGTTGTGTTGGCCGACCACGGGCGCAGGACGGTATTCATCGCAGGAGGTGCGCTCAAAGTAGATGGGAAGCCGGTCCGCATAGGTCCTGCCCGTGATCGGATGTGCTTCCTCGATTTCCGCCAGGAATCCCGACAGTTTCAGCTGCGGATCCCGCTCGCACAGATCGAGTCCGGTCTGGACGACGCCGGCAGGCACCCCGGCGGCCTGGCAGCGCTCCATCACGACCTCCGCCGTGAGCCTCCTTGTCCACTCCGCGATCCGCTGATCCAGCATGTCGGCCGCCTCGGAACGGCCCTGGACAGTGGCCAGCGCGGGGTCCCGTGCCCATTCCGGGTCGCCCAGGACATCGCGGAAGCGGCGCCACTGGTCATCGCTCATGCAGGCGATCGCGACCCAGCGTTCATCCACGAGTGCGTCGCTTGCGGCACCCGCGCAGGGATAGCAGCCGTGCGGCGCGTTGTTGTCGTAGGGTTCCCGGTTCGTGACGGGTGAAGCCGACCTTCCGTTGCCGAACCAGTCCAGCAGGGCCAGGCCCGCAAAGTTCACCCCGACCTCGAACTGCGACAGGTCGACGCGCTGACCCCTGCCGGTACTGCGCCGCCCTTCCAGCGCCGCGAGCACCGCCACGGCGCCATGCAGGCCCGCCTGGTGGTCGTTGTAGGAATAGCCGATGCCGATGTCTCCGCGTCCCGGCACGCCGGTCAGGTGCGTCAGGCCCCCAAGGCCGTGGACCGTCGGCGCATACGTGACGAAATCCGACCAGGGGCCGGTCGCACCCATCCCGGACATCTGCACGTAAATGACGCCTGGATTGGTCTCGCTCACGATCTCGTAGCCCACGTTCCAGCGATCAAGCACTCCCGGCGAAAAGTTGTCCATCACCACGTCCGCCTCATCGGCCAGGCGACGCGCCAGTTCGCGGCTTTCCTCGCGGCGCATGTCAAGGGCGAGCGAACGCTTGTTGCGGTTCCACATGAGGTAATACGGCGAGTCCTGCTGGGTGCGCGCGGTCTCGCGCACGGCCGACATGATCTTCACCACGTCCGCGCCCATGTCGGCGAGCACCCGCGTGCCGAACGGCCCGGCGAGGACATGGGTGAAATCCAGGATCTTTACGTCCTCGAGCGGTCTCATTGGCTCTCTGTCCAACCGATCTCCGACAGCACGGCCTCGGTATCCGCGCCGACATCGCCGTAGGGACCAATCTTCCAGGGCGTATCGCTGAAGGCATACGGCGCCCCCGGACCGCGAACCGTTGGCAGATAGTCCGTCCACCACTCCCGGGCGGCAAGATGCGGGTTGTCCGCCACGCCCTCGACCGGCACCACCTGGCCATACGCCAGACCGCGGGCTTGACCCTCCTTGAACAACGGCTCCACATCGCGCGTCGCCACCCATTCCCGCAACCGTTGCATCACGGCCAGGGTGAACGCTTCGCGATTCGCCGGATCCTGGTATTTCGGATCCCACAGATCGCCGGCCGCGTCTTCTTCGATCAGCCACGCCAACTGCGCATCGCGGTTCGGAGCAGGGGTTACGAAGACGCAACCGTCCCGGCCGCGCATCGTCTGGAAGGCATTCGTCCAGTGGAGGCCTCCGCGCCGCTCGAGCACGGGGCCGTTCGCCATGGGAAGCCGGTCGTGGTACCAGTACCACATCAGGACCTGTTCCAGCCCCGACGCAATGCACTCGTGCACCGGAACGTGGACGCGTTGCCCGATTTTCCTGAAGCGCGCGAAGTGCAGCGCCCCCAACGCCGCGATAGCGACGTAGACGCCGGACATCATGAAGTGCAGCTCTCCGAAGGCGTTGAGCGGCGGCGTATCGGCATCTCCCGTCGGCGCCACGGCACCTCCCAGCGCCCCCGCGACGATGTGCGGCGCCAGGTAGTCGCGCCAGGGACCTTCCTTGCCGAACGAAGAGACCTCCACGACCACGAGTTCGGGACGGCGCGAGAGGGCGGCGTCGAGACGCTCCTGTTCCGCGCCGAACGCGCCCGTGCAACAGAGCACGACGTGCGCGCGGTCGATCAGTGCATCGAGTTGCGCATTGCCCGCTTCGCTATCGAGATCAACGGACAAGAAGCGCCGCGAAGACGCAAAGAACGCATGCCAAAGGGACGTGGGACCGTCCGGCGTATCTTCCAGGTGCGGCCCTCGACGGCGCAACGCGTCACCCTCCGACGGTTCGGGCCGTACCACATCCGCTCCGAGATCCGCCAACAGCTTTGCACCATAGATGCCGCGCTCGTCGGTCAGATCGACGACACGCGCGTCCTGCAGGGGGCCCCGGGTATCAGACATTGGCCCGATTCTACGACAGACCTTGGAGGTCATCGAAAGGGTAGACTGTCCTTCATTGCAACAATGGCCGGAACAGCATGCAAATCGGGATATCGCTTCCAGTGCGGGAAATGAAGGACGATCTGGGGGCCATCAAGGCATTTGCCCAGGCTGCGGAGGATCTCGGCTACACCCATCTCCGCGTCCCGGACCAGGTGTTGCGCCCGAGGAGCGGGCACCTGCACGAGCCGATGATGATATTGGCCTACGTCGCCGCCGTGACGAAAACGATAGAGCTGGTCCCGTCCGTCATCGTCACGCCCGCCCGGCAGACGGTCCTGCTTGCGAAACAGGCGGCCACGCTCGATGTCCTGAGCGGCGGCCACGTGCGTCTAGGCATAGGCGTGGGCGGCAGTTCGGCCGAGTATGGGGCGCTGGGCGCCGACTTTCACACCCGGGGGGCGCGCATCGAGGAGCAGATCGATCTCATGCGGCTCTTGTGGACGCAGGAAACCGTGGACTTCGAGGGTCGCTGGGACACGGTCGAGGGCGCAGGTGTGAACCCCCTGCCGGTTCAGCGGCCTATTCCCATCTGGATCGGCGCCAGCGGCGTCCCTGTACCCCGGATACGCCGGCGTATCGGCCGCCAGGCCGATGGCTGGTTCGCCCTCTGTTCGCCGGAAGAATATCCGGCTGTGAAAGCCGACATTGACGCTGCGGCAACAGGCGCCGGAAGGGACCCGGATTCAATCGGCAGAGAGGCCGGGGTTGCCGTAGTCGGGCCGCGCGAAGCCGAGTGGCGCGACCGGGTTGAGGGCTGGCGAGACGCGGGGCTAACGCATCTTTGCCTGCGAACCCTTGGCGGCGGACTGACGACCGATCAGCACATCGAGAAGATGCGGGAAGCGATCAGCGCGCTCTAGCGCCGTCCCCCAACCCGCCGAGGACGGCGGAAGACATCAGGCAGTACTCTTCGCCGCTGCTTCCCGGTACTTGCGAACCTTCTCGGCGTCCTGGTTGAAGAAGAGTTCGCGCCGCGCCTTCTCCTCCTCTTCCGTGCGTTCGCGACTTCCCCAGTCGCTGTGCATGCGGAAACACTTGTCCACCGCGGGGCGCCCGCCGACTTCGTAGCTCCAGCGCGACAGGTTCGGAACGCCATCCCACGAGCCTTCGTAGATCATGTTGGGGATCAGCCGCGCCCACGGCCAGGTGATCATGTCGGCAATGGTGTATTCGTCACCGGCGAGATAGCGATTCGCCGACAGGTGCGCATCCATGACCCCCGCGAGCCGATCCACTTCGCCCACGAAGCGTTTCTCGCCGTATACGAGCAATTCCACGTCGTCGACCAGGGCTTTCCCATAGTTCTTGAAGTGGTTCGCGTTGCCCATCATCGGCCCGAGGTTGGCCATCTGCCAATGCACCCATTGCAGCGCCCTGTAGCGGCCCGCTCCCTCTTTCGGCAGGAACTTCCCGGTCTTGTCGGCCAGGTACTCGAGAATCGCCCCGGATTCGAAGACCGACAGCGGCTCCCCGCCGCCGATGGGATCGTGGTCCACGATAGCCGGCATGCGGTTGTTCGGGCTGATGCGCAGGAATTCCGGCTTGAACTGATCGCCTATGTAGATGTCAACTGGAATAATGGTGTAATCGAGGCCGCATTCCTCGAGCATGATCGTGACTTTCCGACCGTTGGGTGTGGGCCAATAGTGCAGTTCGATCAATTTGGACTCCGTGGCACTGGGGAAAACCGGTAAAGCTATCGTCTACCGCATCATGGGAGCAAGTCATCGATTCTCGAAGCAGAACCCGGAACCACCAAGGTCTGACCGCGCTCGCCGCTGGTCGCCGCGGATGACGATCTGGATCCTTTTCGCCGTATTCGTGGCACCCGCCGTGATCTCCATCGCGTGGCGCGCATCCACCGGCCAGACCCACTGGCGGGACGCGAGCCATGGGTCCACCGGACTGGCCCCGGACCCGGCAGTCATGCAGTCGGCCATCATCCAGGTCTACGCCGCCCGCACCTGGGGCCCGCGCGGCGGTGCCGCCGTGCACACCTGGATCACCGCCAAGCGCGCTAACGCAGACGACTACGAGCGCTTCGAGATCATCGGCTGGCGGTTGCGGCGCGGGGAGTCGGCGCTGTCGCGCAGGCGCGGCAATCCTGACGCCGAGTGGTTCTCCAACCGGCCCGTCGTGCTCGCAGATGTCCGCGGCGGCGATGTCGACGCAGTCATCGACAAGCTCGAGGCCGCGATAGACGCCTACCCCTACAAGCGCGAATACAAGACCTGGCCCGGCCCGAACAGCAACACGTTTACGGCGTTCGTGGCGCGACGGGTTCCGGAACTGCGGCTGGACCTGCCGCCCACGGCAATCGGCAAGGACTACCTCGGCAACGGCGACATGTTCGGGAAGGCGCCGAGCGGCACCGGCTACCAGTTCTCGGCGTTCGGCGTATTCGGCTTGTTGGCGGCACTGGAGGAGGGCATCGAAATCAACCTTGGTGGCCTGGTCGCCGGCATCGATTTCACGTCCCTTGCGATCAAACTCCCCGGCCTTGGTACCTGGCCGTCATGGAGGCGCTCCGAAGTATGGATCGGCGGGAAGACACCGAACGTCCGCATTCCTCGAAGCTACGCCGCCACCAGTCCCAATAGCGCGAAGGATCAGCAGTGATCGGAATCGACTACTCCCGTGCCTCACTCCCGGTGGGGAGCCGCACCAGTGCAGCACACAACAACGCGCTCCGCGCGCTCGCCGCGCCCGGCGCGTGGTGGAGCGGGCCGGAACGGCTCGCAGTCGTCCGGGAAGCGCGCGCGGCACCGGAGTGCCCCCTCTGCCACGCCCGCACGCGGTCGACCTTTGCAACCATCGGCGGCATCGAGCACGACAGCAGCAACGGCTTGCCACCGGAAGCCGTCGAGGCGATCCATGGCATGCGCAACGATTCAGGCCCACCTGACACGCCGCTGGTTCGACCACGTCATCGCGGCGGGCATGCGACCGGAGGCCTATGTCGAACTGGTGGCCATCGTCGCAAGCTCCGTCGTCGTCGACACCTTCGCGCAAGGCGTGGGCCTCGGCCTGCCCGATCTGCCACCGGCCCAACCGGGTGCGCCGACCGCGGAGAGTTCGAAGGATGTCGTCGATGCCGGGGCGTGGGTGCCCATAGCCCGCGAGGGAAGGTTCAACATTATTCGATCGCTCGCCATGGTGCCGAGCGCTCGCGACCTGTTCTTCGGCGCCTTCGACCCTTCCTACTTCAGGGCCCCCGAAACCCGCTTCGCCCTTGCGCGCCCCCAGGTTGAGCTCATCGCCTCACGCGTGTCGGCCATGAACGAGTGCTTCTACTGAACCACGGCGCATACCGTGTCGCTCCGGGAGAGCGCCAAGGCCACTGGGCAGGAAACGGACCTGAACGTGGTCACGGGTTCGATCTCGGACCGCGCCGGGGTACCGTATGCAGGGCTCCTGGTAGAGTTGGCGGAAGCCGTCGCCGGCTGGCGATGGAAGGAAGTCGCCGCCCTGCGCAACAGGGGTTGTCAAGACCTCGGACCAAAAGCGACCAGCGATGCCATCCTGGTCGCCTCCGGCTTCAACGGCATCACCCGCGTCGCCGACGCGATCGGCATTCGTCTCGATCCGCACACCGCGGAGGCTTCCGTGCCGCTACGTGAGGATCTCGGCCTCAACGCCTTCGCGCCGCCGGAGAAGTGGTAGCGTTCGGCTCTGGCGCCGCAGAACGGCACGCAGTGCGTCAATAGCGCCTCAATGCGGAACGATGCATCCGCTATCATTTCCAGCATGAATCGCAAGGGGATGGGTCGGCAATCGGCGGCTGCGGGGGTGGATGCGACATGACCCAAAAGGCAAGACGCATGACTGACAAGAAAGAGACCGCAGCCTTGAAGAAGCTCGGGGCCGCGTTGGCCGAAATCGAAGAATTGTCCCGTCGCGCTACCGACGGCAAATGGCTCGAACGGCTGACGGCGGACTGTGCGCCTCTCATCGCCGAATGGGATGTCCGGGAAGCGTGGACCTGGGAGGAATGGCCCGGGAGATGTCACCCCGACAGCGGCATCGATGTGGTCGCGAAGCGAGCCGACGGCGAGTTGATAGCGATTCAGTGCAAATCGAGGCAACTCGATGAACAAGGTTCGGGGCCACCCATCAACAAGGGCGAGATTGACAGCTTCATCGCCGAATCATCGAGCATCGGGGTTTCCTTCGCCGAGCGTTGGCTGGTCGTCAACGGCGGGGTCGCCGTCAACGCGAATGCGGAACGGGTCGTGGACGGGAACAAGGTTGCGCACATCAATCTCTATGCGGACATCGAGAAGCAACACGACGGTGAGCGCAGCGCTCGTTTGGAGAACTGCCCCCACTGCGAACCCGGCGCCGACGGCGCTGCCAAGCAGACGCGGGATTGCATGCAACGGGAAGCCGTGCAGGTCTCCGTCGCCGCGCTGAAAGACCATGCGCAGAGCGGCACGGGCGCGGCCAGAGGACGAATCATCCTGCCGTGCGGCACGGGCAAGTCGCGCATAGCGCTCCGGCTGATCGAGGAGCTGACCGAGCCGGGACATGTCTCCGCCATCCTCTGCCCTTCGATCGCGCTGGTCGCGCAGTTGCGCCGCGAGTTTCTTATCCACGGCAGCAGGCCGCTTGTCGCGCTCGCCGTGTGCTCCGACCAGACCGCCGCGCGCGGAAGCGACCTTTCGAAGGATCAGGCGGCGGACTTGAGCCGAGCCAGCGCCCGCGACGTGAAGGGGCGCGTGACCACGGAGTCCGGCGAGATCGCGGACTGGATGGGGACCTTGCCCGAAGGCTGCATCGGCGTGATCTTCGGCACGTACCAGTCGAGTCACAAGATCGCCGAGGCATTGACTTCAAGTCGAACGACGCTTGCGGTGCTGGTCGCCGATGAAGCGCATCGGACGGCGGGTATCCGGCGGGTCAAGGGGGACAACGAACGCTTGCGCGACTTCACCGTCTGCCATCACGAGCAACGCTTCCCGGCAACTTACCGCGTCTACCAGACGGCGACACCGAAGATCTACAAGACGCCGAGGGAGCGCAACGCCGAGAGGCGGACGAAAAGACCGGACTGGATTGTTCGCAGCATGGACGATGAAAACGTGTTCGGCCCCGAGCTTTATCGCAAGTCCTACCGCGATGCCGTGGAGAGCGGATGGCTCTCGGACTACCGGATCATCGCGCTCGGCGTGAATGACCCCGAAGCCTACCAAACGGCCAATGGACTAGCTGGACAAAAAGGCAGTCGTCTGTCCACCGTTCAATTCCTGCGCGGGTTGGCCTTGGCCCTGGTCATGGGCGGGGCCACCCGAAAGAAAGAAGACGGGCAAGTCATTCGGTCCTCCATCAACTTTCTGAACACCGTCAGCAAGTCAAAGGAAATGACCAGAGCGCTCGAGTCAAAGACTGTGCGCGAATGGGTGGGCGGCAGACTTGATGGGTATGGCGTGAGGGAGGAACCCGCCGTCTATCGCCTCCAACACCTCGATGCGGACAGCAATGTGGCACAGCGCGAACAGGCGAAGGCGCTACTCGCCGCGGCCACGGATAGCGAGCCGCGCGGCATCCTCAATGTGGGGATCTTTGGCGAGGGAACAGACGCGCCCTCCCTCTCGGCGGTCGGTTTTCTCGAACCGCGCAAGTCGCCGGTGGACGTGATTCAGGCGGTGGGACGTGTGATGCGCCGCTCCGAAGACAAGGACACGGGCTACATACTCTGTCCGATCGTCATTCCGCCGAACGTCGACGCCGAGGGGTGGCTTGCAAACACGAACAATCCCGACGAAGGCTGGCAGGCGTTGGGCCAAATCCTGATGGCTCTGCGCGCCCATGACGACCGCATTGAGGAAAGGCTCGAGGACTTGATGAGCGTCTACCTTCCTCCCAAACCCCCGGAGGAGCAGGAAGTGGCCACCGTAGTGGCCGTTGGGTCCGAGACGGGGCGCGCCGCGTACTACCTGCACGAAGGAAAGCAGGGCGGCGCCGAGCGTGCGGTCGAGCGCGTGGTGAAGGGGACGGCACCGAGCTCGGAAGAGTTCCGCCCTCTCAGCGAGGCGATGCCGGAAGCCCCCGGTGGCAAACCCGGGACGGATGGACCCGCACAAGCCCCAAGGAATGAGCCGCATCGGATCGTGACCGGGAAGATAAGCCGGGACGGCAGCGTTGAGATGCGCGAACAAGGCGTTGAACGGGACAAGCCCAAATCGGACGGCACGCCCGGCCCCGTCAACGTGAAAAAGACCAAGGCGACGGGCCGGAAGATGCTCAACGGGGAGTCGGGGCGGAAAATCCTCCCGCGAAGAGGAAGAACCGCGGAGCAATTGGAGGAACTCCGTGAACAACGAACCCTGAATCTCCTCACGGCTTCCAAGGCGGACGACATGGGGATTTTCGTCAACCTGCTTGAGAAGTCCGGGCTTTGCCGCAACAAGGCGCAACGCAGCGTCAACACCCTCGAGGAAGCCATTGCGGAGGCGAGGCTGCGCCTTGAGGAGGATGAGCTTGCCGCCCCGCTCGACGCGCATTTCGGCCTGGACAAGCAATCCGGCACGGGCAAGGACTCTGCGGACGGCTGCACCATCGCGTCGTTGCTGCTGATGAACGCAGCCATGCTGCATCAGCGGATCGCCGTCGGCGGTTGGCTGCCGGGAGTCGCGGGGCTCGACGCCATCAAGGTTGCGCCGAAGGCGGCTCAGCTCGCGCTGCGCCATTGGAACACGATCACCCGCCACGACTTCCGCCCGGTGCTCGAACCCGCCATCGAGGTGATTTGGAGCGTGCAGGACACCGGTCGGGAATCGGGGCTGAACAAGGCGATGAGGCACATCGCGGCGGAAGCGGAACGCCTTGCGGAGGACTATTCGGAACTCGGCGCGGATTACGCGGGGGAATTGTTCAACAAGGTCATGGGCAACCAGGCGTCCGACGGCGCCTACTTCACGCGTCCGGCGGCCGCTTCGCTGCTGGCCCGGCTTGCGCTCGATGCGGCGGCGCCCGATGCGGACTGGACCGATCCCAGGACATGGGAGAGGAGCCGGATGGTCGATTTGGCGTGCGGGTCGGGAACGCTGCTTGCCGCAACGCTCACCGAGATGAAGCGCCGGGCGCGGGAACGCGGCGCTGGCGAACGGGAACTCGCCGAACTGCAGAAGCTCGCGGTGGAGAAATCCATCGTCGGACTGGACTTCAACCCGATCTCGCTGCAATTGGCCGCCGCTCAACTCACGTCGGGCAACGCGGACGTGACCTACCGGAACATGGGCCTGCACCAAATGCCGTACGGGTCGAAAGGCGACGATGTGAGAGGCGTGCGCGCCGGGTCTCTTGAGCTGCTTGGACAGCGCAGGGTCATCAGCACGGGCGGCGACCTGGATCTGGGCGAGCAGGATGTTGGTTCGGAGCGGCTGCAAATGGCGCACCAGGATCCAACTCTTGAAGATGCGGTTGATGGGGCGTTGGGGGCGCGGGTGGTGATCATGAACCCGCCGTTCACCAACCGGGGAAAGATGGCGGAGAAGTTCTCGGAGGGAATCAGGAGGCGCCTGAGAGAGCGGGTCGATGGCTTGGAGAGAGCCTTGGTCCAAAACGATCCCGAACTGGACGGATTTGTGAGCAAAACCTCGATCGGGCCGCTGTTCGAGGCGCTTGCCGAGAAGTGTGCCGACGCGGCGGATGGCGTTGTGGCGATGGTTTGGCCGACAATTGTGTTTGCGGGGCCCGCGGCGCTGCGCATGAGGCAGATCTTCGCGAAGCGATTCCATATCCACACGCTGCTCACCTGTCATCAACCCGGCGACATCAACCTGAGTCAAAACACGTCCATCAACGAGAGCTTGATCGTTGCCCGACGTCATGAGCCATGGGCCGGGGGGGGGGGGGGGCCGGGCCCCCCAAGCGGAAAAAAAACCCGGGAAGGGTGCCGAGGGACGAAGCGGCGGGGGGCGGACAGC
>JAPOYI010000151.1:31799-35618 GCA_026706665.1 Gammaproteobacteria bacterium
CGAGACGACGTGAGGTCTCGGGGTGCGCGCGGCGTGGGGCGGGGGCCGGGCGGGGTCGCGCCGGGGGGGGGGTGGGTGGGTGCGGGGGGGGGCCAAACCGCCGACGCGGATCATCAACCTGGACAGGATGCCGAGCGACGATCAGGCGGTGGCCGAACTGCACGACTGCCTTCTCCGACGCGAAACGGGCCTGCTGCCTGATGGCTGGGGCGAAGTTTCCGAGTGGCCGGCGGAGCGTATCGAGACTGGCGACTGGACGGCGAGCGTGTTTCGAGCGCCTGAACTGGCCGATGCGGCCTTCGATATCTCCACCGACAAGAATCTTCGACGGATGGAGGAGCAGAGCATGGTGCCATCCGCAGTGTTGAGTGGGGGCGGGCGTGAGTACGGGCGGGTCCGCGCTGATGCGCCAGGCAGTTTTTCGGTGCTGGAATCCAAGGGCGCCGACGCCCAGCGGACCATTCGAGGTGTTCCCGATCAGCACCGGGCACCCCAAACCGCTGTTCCGCGCCGTGAATGGGTGGACACTCCCGGCACTGGCCCTCAACACCCCCACACCGCCCGTCTCAGGGACCACGCCTCCCATTTGCTGGTGACGGCTGGGCAGGACACCGGTACGGGCCGTCTGACAGCGGTGGCACAGGAGAAGCGGCATGTCGGCATTGGTTGGCTGCCGGTGCCGGGCGTCACGCTGGAGAAGGCGAAGGCTGCGGCCGTCTTCCTCAACTCGACGGCGGGACGGCTGCAACTGCTGCGCAATCCCGGAAGGAAGCTGGCATTTCCGCAATACAGACCTGCGGGCCTGAAAACGATCCGATTGCCGGATCTCTCCGACAGCGACATCGTTGACCGGCTGACTCGCTGCTATGAGACGACAGCGGAGATGGAAGTGGCGCAATACCGCGACGGCGAGTGCGAAGTGCGGCGCATCTGGGACGATGCCGTGGCCGATGCATTGGGATGGGACAAATGTTGGCTCGCCGGACTTCGGAATCTGCTTCACCAAGAGCCTCACGTCAGGGGGCTGGGCTACAACCAATTCGGATAAGAATGGGCAGGGGAGCTCGCCCGTCTCTGGAAACGGCGCTGAATCGCCCGCGTAGCGAACATGGCGTCCGTACCGAGCGAATCTTCCGTCTCAATCTGACGCGGGTCCTTTGCCGCACGACTCCGGTCCTCTCGGACTGCCACCCTACTGCCACCGGCTGCGCTGCCTTGCCATGGTCATGGCAACACGTCATGCTTCCAATCGCAAGGAGAAACCGGCCAGGGAATACACGTACGTATGGGGTCATGCGTCTACTGCGGTGCGCCGGCGGGATTTCTGAGGAAGAGCCACGCTGAATGCAAAGAATCGCATATGCAAGGGCGGGCACGCATCGCTCAGGCGGTGGCGGATCAGGGCCTCGACGGCAGCCAGGCGGCAGCGCGCATCAGGGAACTGGCGAACGCGCATCACGTTCACAAGGGACGACTCGACCGCGCGCTAGCCGATGCATGGGCTGCCTGCGTCAAGACGCAGCTTGCAACCGGCGGGTTGACATTAGCTGAAGAAACGCGTCTCGACGCGATTCTTGCCCGATTCGACAAGTCCCGCCAGGATGTCGACCGCCATGGACTCTGGAAGCAAGCGCGTGACGCGCGCGAGAAATCGGCGCTTCGACAGATCGCCGACTCCCTGGCGGGAGCGATGCATCCCCGCGGGAGTGAAGACGAAGCTGAAGGCGCGGGAGCACTCGCGAAGGCTGAAAAGGCAATCGACTCTGCCGCTCTGGAAGGGGGGCTAAGCAGCAAACAGGTCCGCGGCGTTCTCGTCCAATGTGTCGAGCAAGAGATAGACCGCGCGCTTGAAGACGGACTCCTTGCTTCCGTGGAAGAACATGCAATCACCAACGTCACAAGTCACTTCGGGATAGGCGAGGCGGAACTCGACCAAAACGGCGCCCGGACACGCATGATCAAGGCGGCGGTTCTGCGTGATCTGACCGAAGGCGTCGTCCCGCAGCGACCAGAACCCGGAGTCAGGCTGCCGTTTCGACTGCAGAAGTCGGAGACACTGATCTGGGTCTTCCAGAATGTCGAATACAGCACCATCCGCACTCGTCGAGAGTTTCAAGGCCGGAGCGCCGGCGCAAGCGTGCGGGTCGCCAAAGGCGTCTATTTCCGCACGGGCGCCTTCAAGGGTTGGCCCGTGGAGACCGAGGAACGTGTCCACCTGGATACGGGCCTGCTGGGCGTCACGACACGCCACATCTACTTCGCGGGAGCTTCACAGCGTTTCCGCATCCGGCATGACCGCATCGTGACGATCGAACCCTACTCCAATGGCGTCGGGATCATGCGCGACAACATGCGCGCGAAACCCGAAACCTTCGGAATCGGAGACGGCTGGTTTGCCTACAACCTGCTGAGCAATGTCGATGCTGGTTAGGTTAGAACACGCCCTCGGGGTCCTGATCCAGCAGGAACTGACCGACCGTTTCATAGTGGGACTCCCGCCCCTGAACCTGCTGGGTAATGACGTGCGCGTCCTGGAAGCGGCGCTGGATCGCTCTCGTTGAGAAGATGGCGTCCGAACCGCTCAGGTTGTAGACGATATCCACGGCCTTTGCGGATTGGCGGATCGCGTGCGTTCCCGCCATGCGCAGCCGTATCCGCTGCCCCACGGTGATCTCGCCCGTCTCCCGCACTCGTTCCCATACGTGGGCGGCGCTTTCGTACAGGAGCGCCCTGGCCGCGGCCCAGGTGGCTTCCGCCTTCCCGACCTGTTGCTGCACAACGCTTTTTTCCGCCAGTGGTCGCGTGCCGTAGCGCCCTAACTTGGTCAGGGCGAGTTCGATGGCCGCGTTGATCGCGGCCCGAGCCACGCCCAGCGCCACGCAGCCGAAGCCGCAGCCGAAAAGCAGGTGCTGCGATATGACGTAGATCGGACCGGACTCGCGGGTCTTGCCGGGCATGTGCATCACGCGGGAATCGGGCACGAACCGATCACGCGTCTGAAAGCCGAAGCTTCCCGTCCCGCGCAAGCCCTGCACCTGCCAGACGTCCAGGAACTCCACTTCCTCCCGGGGCAACAGGTGCAACCGGCCCGATGCCACCGCCGCGATCCAGTTGGCGTGCCGGCAGCCGCTGGAGAACATCCAGTTTCCGGTCAGCCTGTAGCCGCCGTCGGTCTCAATGGACTCCGCGCCCTGGGGCGGGCCGTTGCCGACCACGGTTCGGGGGTCGCCCCACACTTCCCTCGCCAGCGGCTCCGGGCATCGGCTGCTCGTGGTTGCAAATACGGCGCCCTGGTTCACGCACCATCCAGTGCTGCCGTCCGCCTCCGCAATGGTCCGCACCACGTCGAGGTATTCGAGCCAGTCCATCTCCTCGCCGCCCAGGGAACGCGGCACGAGCAGCCGAAAGATGCCCGCGCCGATCAGCGCTTCGGACAGTTCCGGCGGCAACTCCCGCTCGGCGTCTATTCGATCCGCCAGCGCGGAAATCTGCGGGACCAGCGCGCGAGCGCGGTCAAGCGGAGCCTTGGAAAAGGACGACATGGGCTGCGTAGTAACCTTGGCGCTGTGCCGGGAAGCGCCAATAGTATCCGCTACCCGCCCATGAACACACTTCGGAAACCGCCGGAGGCGCGGATGGACATCAACGGAACGTGGATCAACCAGAATGGCTCCACCGTAACGTTCGAGGCGGACGCAAGCGGTCGCGTCAAGGGCGAGTTCCGGTCTCGCAAGGGCCGGGCGTCGGCGAACACGGGATATGCCCTTACATGGAACATCACGTAACCGCTTGCTTTTAAGGATGTTTTTCTGGCAGCAG
>JAPOYI010000076.1 GCA_026706665.1 Gammaproteobacteria bacterium
CGACGCGCTGTTCGCCGCCGACCCGCTCGGCAACCGCATGGGCCAGGACATGACGGCCCGCTGGACGCTCGAGGCCGCCTACGGGATCCCCGCGTTCGGGGAGCGGTTCATCGGCGCCCCGACCTTCGGCTACGGCGCCTCGGACTTCGGCCGCGACATGAGCCTCGGCTGGCAACTCGAGCCGGACGGCGCGGACGCCCCGGACCTGACGTTCGGGCTCAAGCTCAGCCGCCGGGAAAAACCCCCGAACCCGCCGGAGCACGGTTTCGGGATCGAGATGCGGACCCGATGGTGAATCGGGTGTGGATTCACGTCGTCGAAGCGGTCGGGTAGCCAGGTCTGTCGAGGGGCGGGCGCCGTTCGGCCCTGTGCCAACGCTAATCCGCGCGGGAACCGATCTCCAATCGATACGGAGGAAGTGATTCCAGGATCGACCTGCCATATCGCAACGTGACGATGCGGCGGTCAAGCAGCGTGATCCGCCCGCGGTCTTCCTCGTGGCGGATCAGCCGGCCACAGGCCTGCACGAGGCGAAGCGCCGCCTCCGGCAGGGCGACCTCGAAGAACGGCGCCCGCCCCTGACTCTCCAGCCACTCGGCAAACGCCTGTTCCACCGGGTTGTCCGGTGCTGCGAACGGCAGCTTGGCGATGATGACGTGGCGGCAGTATTCGTGCGGCAGGTCGACGCCTTCGGCGAAGCTCGCGAGCCCCAGGATATAGCTCGGTTCGCCCGCGTCCACGGCGGATCGATGCGCCGTGAGGAGCGCCTGCTTCGATCCTTCGTCCTGCAAACGGCAACGGTCCCGGATGCGGGCCGGCAACGCGGCTACCACGTCACGAAACTGACGCCAGGACGAAAACAGCGCCAGTGCGCTCGGTTCGAGTTCCAGCAGTTCGGGAATCAGTTCCGAAATCTCTTCCGTATGCGCCTGCGCGTCGCGCGGGTCGGAGCGCATTGCCGGCACGTTGAAACTGGCGAGGCGCGGGTAGTCGAAGGGACTGGGAATGAAATGCCGGCTGGACGCATCGGGGAGTCCGGACTTCTCGAGAAAGCGGTCGAAGCTGCCGAGCGCCCGCATCGTTCCGGACGTGCAAAGCGCGCCGTAACAACGCTCCCACAGTTGTTCCCGAAGCGTCTCGCCCGGTTGCAGAGGGGCGGACACGAACTCGAGGTCCGCATCATTCTCGAACCTGAGTCGCGTCACCCAACGCGCCATGAGCCGTCCATCGACGCCGCCGTCAGTCCCCGATGCGTAGTCCCGAAACAGCGATGCCGCCTCCTCCGCACGTCCCGCCAACTGTCCCGCGGGGCCGAGCCAGTCTTCGGCGAGATACCCGTTGGGCCAGTTGCGTTCGCCCTTCGACACTTCCTCGAGGTAGCCCTGGAAAGTTGCCAGGCGTTCTGTCAGAGAGCCGAGGCTGCCGCTCAGGGGATCGCAGACGTCCGCGATTTCCCCGGGTACGCGACCCAGGACGAATCGGCAGTTCGCGCGCTCCTCCCACGCCCGGTCAAAGTCCAGCTGACCTGCCAGATCATCGAGATCACGGATCAGGCCCGTCGCGACAGCCGTGTCCACCGCCAGGGATGACGCCAACTCCACCAGTTCTCCAGGCCGGGAAAAGTGCTGGGCGCAAGTGCCGACAGTGGTCTCCACCTGTTCCAGCCAGTCCCGCGTTCCGCGCAGCCGCGCGCGCGCCGTCAGGTGTTCGCGTGCCTTGTCCGCAATGTGGTGCGCCTCGTCCACAACGAGGATGGTCTCCTCCGGCGGCGGCAGGATTACGCCCCCACCCAGGCCAAGGTCCGCCAGAACGAGATCGTGGTTCGCCACGACGACGCGCGCTTCCTCTGCCTCGCGACGGGCCTGGTAGAACGGACAGACGCCGAAGAAGCCACATCGATTGTGCGTGCAGCCACGATGATCCGTCGTCACGGCGGACCACGCCCGGGGCCGCACACCCTCGTCCCAGGTGTCGAGTTCGCCGTTCCAGTCGCCCTGCTCGAACGCGGCGTACATCCGTTGATAGGTGGGAACGTCCTGCGGTTCCGGCACTTCAAGCAGCGATTCCTGGGCACCATCGCCGTAGCGTCGCTCATCGAGCCGCTTGAGACAGACGTAGCGCCTTCGACCCTTGGCAAGCGCAAAGTCGAAGTCGAGGTCGGTGTGCGCCTGCAGGTCCGGCAGGTCTCCGAAAACGACCTGCTCCTGCAGCGCGACGGTCGCGGTGCTGATGAGCACCCTCAAGCCCAGCGCCTGTGCCAGGGGGATGACCGCCAGGCAATACGCGGCAGTCTTGCCGGTCCCCGTCCCCGCCTCGATGACGCACAGGCGCGGTCGCTCGCCGCTCAAGGCGCGGGTGACGTACGCGATCATCTCCCGCTGGCCCCTGCGCGGCCTGAACCCGCGGCCTTCCAGCCACGAACTGTACGCGCCCTGGATCAGGGCCTTGTAGTCATCCTCCACGGCGCGGAATCCGTCGTGTATTTCCGGTCTGAATCCTCGCTGCCGCAGTTCGCGGCACCTGGCACCTGGTGATTGTCAGAGAAGTGTCCATAGCCGGCGCCATGCGAGGGGCACCCCCTCGCGCTCCCCTTGCTTCGTGGCGCTTGACCGTATGCTACGCGAAGCCGGCACCCGACTGGCAACCCGGTCGCGTCAGTTCACCAGGGAATACACCCCGCCCGGCAAGTCCAGCGCGGGCGGGCACCTGTCCGTCAGCCAAAGATGCCCAACCATCCCCTGTCGAGGAAACGGCGGCAGGTTCGCAGTTGTCGCGTGTAGCGCTGCGAGTTGGCGGCCACCCTGTCTGCCGCGCCCCTCAACCACGCGTTCCTTTTCCATGCTCCGTTGCGATACCCGGTCAGCCCTTCGTGGTAGGCGAGATAAAGGGACCGCGCATCGTTCCGCGGGATGCCCAACGCCCGGTGCGCACGGTCGTGATACCAGCCCACGAAATCTATCGCATCGGAGAACCGCTTCCGGCTGGCGCGCGCGTGTCCACTATCGCGCTTGTAGTCCTCCCAGGTTTCATCGGTTGCCTGTGCGAAACCCAATGCGCTCGATGGCCGCCGCCAGGGAATCACACCCAGGATCTTCGTTCTTGGCGGCCTTGCATCATGCCTGAAGCTCGATTCCTTGTAGGCGGTTGCCATCATGATGGGAATCGGGATATTCCAGGTCTTCTCCGCCTTCTTCGCATGGCGATACCACCCCGGCTTCTCATCGAACACATCGCAAATGTCCGAGGCGTTCGACGGCGTCGACGCGCAACCATGCGAAACCAGGACCACTCCGGCCACGCATGCTGCGAGGCTAGCCGCTATCTTTCGTTTCATACCCGTCCAGTATCGCTACAAAGTCAGTTTCGTTCATCACGGGAATCTCAAGCTCCTTCGCCCTCTCCGCCTTGCTGCCCGCACCCGGCCCCGCCACCACCCGCGTGGTCGAACCGGATACCGAACCGGCAACCTTCGCCCCCAGTTTCACAAGGCGCGCCTTGGCTTCATTGCGGGTCATGGCCGCCAGCGTTCCCGTCAGCACCCACGTCTCGCCGGCCAGCGGCGATCTGGCCGGCTTGGCCGGAGTGGGCCACTCCATGCCCTGTGCAACCAGTCGCCCCACGACCCGCTGATTGTGGTCATCGTCGAAGAAGTTCCGGATCCGGGAAGCGACGATCGGTCCCACGTCCGGGACTTCGTTCAAGGCCTCCTCCGAAGCGCCGCTCAATGCGTCGAGATTGCGGAAATGGTTCGCAAGGCCCGCTGCGGTCGTCTCTCCGACGTCGCGAATGCCAAGGGCGTAGATGAATCGCGCGAACGTCGTGTGCCTGCTTGCGGCCAGCGCATCGATGAGATTCCCGGCGGACTTCGGCCCCATGCGGTCAAGCGATTCGAGTGCACCGGCATCGAGCCCATAGAGATCCGCCGGGTCCTCTACCATCCCCCGCTCGACCAGCTGATCGACCAGCTTGTCGCCCAGACCTTCGATGTCCATCGCCAGGCGCGACGCAAAGTGCTTGAGGCTTTCCTTGCGCTGGGCCGGGCAGGTGAGTCCCGCCGGACAGCGTGCGACCGCCTCGCCCTCGGGCCGCTCGATCATCGTTTCGCAGGCCGGGCACCGCTCGGGCATCACGACTCTGGGCGCATCCCTCCGCCGTTTCGACTCGATGACTTTCGTCACCTGGGGGATCACGTCGCCGGCGCGATGCACCATGACCGTATCCTTCAGGCGAAGATCGAGGCGTTCGACCTCGTCCATGTTGTGCAGGGTGGCGTTCGATACCGTGGCACCTCCAACGAAGACCGGCTCGAGCCTGGCCACCGGGGTGATGGCGCCCGTGCGCCCGACCTGGAATTCGACACCCTTGAGCACCGTGGTCGCCTCTTCCGCAGGGTACTTGTAGGCGACGGCCCACCGCGGGCGCCGCGTCACGGTCCCGAGGGCGCTTTGCATGGCGAAGTCGTTCACCTTGACGACTACGCCATCCACGTCGTAGCCAAGGGCGTCCCTTTCTTCAAGCAGTCGGCGCACGTAGTCCAGGCACGCCTTCACACCGAGGACGCGGACAACGCTTTCGTTCACGCGAAGTCCCCAACCCCTGAAAGCCTCGAGGACCTGCCACTGCGTATCCGGCGCCCAGTCGCCGCGCAAACCCGCGCTGTAGCAGTACATCGACAGCGGACGGGACGCCGTCAGCCGCGGGTCGAGTTGACGCAGGCTGCCCGCGGCGGCGTTGCGGGGATTGACCAGCAGGCGCTCGCCGGTCTTCGCCGCCGCCTCGTTGAAGGCACGAAAACCGGCCAATGGCATGTAGACTTCGCCCCGCACTTCGAGCGTTGCCGGCCAGGTGTCGTCCAGCAGTCGCAACGGGACCGCCGGCACGGTCCTGACGTTGGCGGTGATGTCCTCGCCGTTCGCCCCGTCGCCCCGGGTCGCGCCCCGAACCAGGATGCCGTCCTGGTAGATCAGGCTGACCGCCACCCCGTCGATCTTCGGTTCGCACGTGAATTCCAGGTCCCCCTCGTAGCCCACCCGGCTCCTGCAACGAGCCTCCCACTCGATGAACTCGTCCCGGGAATCGCACTTGTCCAGGGACAGCATCGGCAGCTCGTGAACCACGGCGGCGAACCGGGCCGATGGCTCTGCCCCCACGCGTTGCGTGGGAGAGTCCGAAGTGACGAGGTGAGGACGCTTGCGCTCCAGTTCAGCGAGACGGCTGAACAGCGCATCGAACTCGGAATCGGCTATCTCCGGGTCGTCGAGCACGTGATAGCGATGCAGGTGGTGCCGGATGAGTTGGCGCAGCTCCTCGATTTCCCGGGCCACATCTGTCGCGCCGGGCGCCGCGGCTGAGGGGTCGCTGTCTGTATCCGTCATTTCAGGCTCGCGGCGCGTTCCGGCGAACGAACGTCGACCGTTGCGACGATAGCCTTGGGCTTCGTCGCCCCAACCAATCAATATCGCCTGGACATGCGCTTGCGGGAGAACTCGGCGATACGCTGGCGGTAATGTTCCTCGGTCTGTCCAGTCAGGACCGAGAAGTTCTCGTCCTTGAGTTCGCCGCCCAGGCTCTGGCCGATGTCCCGGGCCACGCGCAGCATGTCGTCGAACACGGCAGCAGGCTCCGAAGGACCCGGCAGTCGCAGGAACAGGCAGGCTCCCGGGGTTTGCATCGAATCCATGCCGGAAAGATCGAATGTGCCCGGCTCGATGGCGTTCGCCACGGAGAATTGCGGTGTTCTCGTCACCGGATTCAGCCGGTGAAAGATGTTCATGTCGCCGAATGTCAGTCCATTGCGCTGGAATGCAGCCCAAAGCTCGGAACCACTGAATCTGCTGTTGCCCCGGGCGAGCACGTTGATCGCGAGGATCTCGTGGTCGTCCCGATCCGTCCCGACATCCGGACGTGGCGTTTCGCGCTCCCGGCGCGCGGAGCGCTCTTCGTCACGGGAGCCACGCGAAGTGCGGGCTGCCAGGACGGAGTCATCCGCCTGGGGAGCAATTGGCTGCTTGCGCGACTCCTGCCAGTCGCCATCGAAGTCCATCGACCCGTTGTTGCCTTGCGGGTGCACGGCCGCTGCCTCCCGCTCCGAAGACTCACCGGCCCCGCCCGTCGGCCAGGAGCCCTCAGCCGGGGAATGTTCCCCGACCGATGACGCGTAAGGAAGTGCCGGCGTTTCCCCCGCGCCCGGAGACGTATTTCGAGGGAAGTCGGTACTCGCATCCGCAACGGCGTCAGCAGGGATAGCAGGCTCTTCCGGAACGATGTCCATCAGTACCGGCGCAGTTCCTTCAAAGGAAAGGTGGCGTTGGGTCGGTGTGGCGTGTTCCGTGCTTCCGACGACGCGGGCCCCGCCGTTCGGAAATTCCGGGCCCAATTCGTCCGCGTCGAAGCCGTCATCCGGAACGTCCGACGAGATGTCAAGTGGCAGCGGATCCCGGCGTGCGCGCCAGGCCAGCCAAAGGCCATGCATGATGACGAGGGCGATCAAGAGACCGCCGCCAATCAGGATGTAGTCTTCGGACACTGAATCAACCCCTCTTTCCGCAACTTTCCCGCAACTTTCCGCAGGTCTTCAACAACAGGCGCTCAGACGGCGGCCATCGCCGCCGCCTCATCCAGATCCACCGAAACCAGTCGCGACACGCCCGGCTCGTTCATCGTCACACCGAGGAGCTGGTCCGCCATTTCCATGGTCAGCTTGTTGTGCGTGACCACCACGAATTGCACCTCGCTCGACATTTCCTCCAGCAGTTGCGCGAACCGGACCACGTTCGTGTCGTCGAGCGGCGCATCCACCTCGTCCAGCAGGCATACCGGGCTCGGGTTGAGCTGGAAGATGGAAAAGACCAGCGCGATCGCCGTCATGGCCTTCTCGCCTCCCGACAGCATCTGTATGCCCGAGTTCCGTTTTCCGGGAGGGCGGGCCATCAGGCTCACCCCCGCGTCCAGCAGGTTGTCCCCGGTCAGCTCAAGGTAGGCATGCCCGCCACCGAAAAGCTTGGGGAACAGGTTCTTCAGGTGTTCGTTTACCGCGTCGAAAGTCGACTTGAATCGCGTCCTCGTTTCGCGGTCGATTCTCTCTATCGCCGCCCGCAAGGTACTGAGAGCCCGTTCAAGATCTTCGTTCTGCGCGTCGAGATAGCGCTTGCGTTCCGATTGCGTTTCCAACTCCTCGAGTGCTGCAAGATTGACCGCACCGAGCCGCTTGATCTGGCGTTCGATTCTCTCCAGCCGCTCACGCCAAGCCGGTTCATCGGCGTTCTCGGGCAATGCCGCGGAGGCCTCATCGACGTTCACGCCGGTATTGCCGAGCTGCTCGGTCAAGTCGGCATACCTCGCCGAGACTCCCTCGCGGTCCACCTGGGCGGCATGCAGGCGGCGCCGGGCCTCCTCTACCGCCGCATCGCTTCGCTGACGTTGTTCCTGGCGAGTGCGTATTGAAGTTTCGGCCTTCTCTACGCGAAGGCGAATGTCCGCCAGTTGCCTGTCGACACCAACCTTTTCCCGGAGCTTCTCCTGCAGGGATGCTTCGAGTGCCGGAAGCGGTTTCAGGTTCGCTGCGATGTCGTCCCTGCATTCACGCACAAGGGTTTCGAATTCCGACCGCTGATCGTGCAATCGCGAGCGAACCGTTCCGGCCGCAGACAGCTTCGTGGTCAGGTGCTCATGTTCCACCTGCAGCGCATGCAAACGTGTTCGGCGCCCTGCCGCGTCCTGCCGTGCCGTTTCCAGGCGTTGCACCTGGCGGGCACGTGCGCTACCCAGTTCGGCGCGTTCCGCTTCCAGCGTTTGCGCTTCCCGCTTCAGCGATGCCAGGCGTGTCTGCGCGGTCGCCATGCGATCCATTTCCGATGCGATCTGCGCCGCTATCTCTTCGCGCTCGGACTCCGCGCGATCCTGGCGCGCAGTCGCTTCCTCCATGCGAACCCGGTGCACTCCCTGCTCCGTTCGAAGACGGGACAGAAGGTCGCCGCAATCGCGGTAACGGCGCTGCAACCGGTCACGACGGCCATCGAGCTCGACAACGTGCTGTCTGCCCCTCGTCACCAGCCCATCCAGTTCCGCAACCCTGCTGTCCGCCCGCACCAGGCGGGCGCCGAGGTGTTCCAGGTCCTTCGCGCGCTCGACGACGCCCAGCGCCGCGTCCTCCGTCCGGTTTACGCGGACCCAATCCGCGCCGAGCCAGACGGCATCCCGCGTGACGATGCTCTCGCCGGACTTCAGGTTGCACCTGTGGGCCAATGCGACATCCAGTGTCTCTGCCGCGAACACACCTGCGAGCATGGCGCCAACCGGGCCCCTGTCGGTGCCCACCAGCGCTGCCAAAGGGGGAAGTTGCATGCCGTTCGGACTCGCATCGACCTCCTGACCTTCGTACAGGACGACGCGACCCGCTTCCAGACCGCACAAATCGTCCGCAAAGTTCCCGATATCATCGACCCTGATCGCGCGCAGATCGGCTCCGAGAACCGTTTCCACCGCGCGTTCCCACCCCGGTTCGACAATCAGTTCCGCGCCCAGGCGCGGCGCCCGGCCAAGCGCCAGCGCGCCGATCCATTCCCGCGCCTCGTGATTCTCCTGGCCCAGCGCGGCTTGCTGCAACGCATCCAAAGCCGCGAATTCGTCTCGCAGACCCTGTGTTTCGGCGCGCGCTGCCTGCAGTGCGCTCTCGTGGGAAACGACGGCCTCGCGCGCCGACGCCAGTTCGGTGGCGCAGGTTCCGAGCTCCGCCTCCGTCACATCGTGGCGACGTTCAGCCTCCTCCAGTTCCCCCGCCAGGTCATCGGAGGGAAAGGCGTATTCGCCGTTTTGTTCTTCGAGTTGCTCAAAGCGCTGACGCAGACGATCCAGGTTCTGCTGTATGTGCTCGACGCGGTTTTCTTCCACCCGCAATTCACGGTCATTGGCCGACGCGCGCGAAACGAACTCCGACCACTGGGCCTCGCTCGCACGCGTATCGTCTTCGGCGGTAGCCAGGGCTTCGGCTACTCGACCATCTTCCTTTCTGGCTTCGTCCAGCTCCGGCAGCTTGGCGGCGATGGCCGCCTCCAGCAGGGCCGCTTCCCGCTTGTCTTTTTCGAGCTGGCCAAGGGTTTCATCCAATCGGCGTTGCGCGCCACGGAGATCATCCTCGAGCTGCTCCTGGCGCTGACGATTGAACCTGATGGCCGACTCGGTCTCTCCGATCTTCGCACCGATTTCGTAGACCAGTCCCTGGACCCGGTTGAACGCATCGGCATGTTCCTGCTGCTCGGCGCGCGCCCGTTCGATATTCACGTCGTCACGCCGCAAGCCGCTCAATGCCCGATCATGTTCGACTTCCAGGCGCTTCAAGGTTCGTTCGCGCTCCTCCAGGTCCGCGTTCATGGTCCTGATTCGTAGCACCAGCAGCTCGGCAGTACGGAGCCGTTCCTCCCGCTTCAGTTCCCGGTAGCGCGCCGCGGCCCGGGCCTGCCGCTGCAGGTGGCGCAACCGGTCTTCCAGTTCCTGGCGGATGTCGCGCAGGCGATCAAGGTTCTCCGTCGCGCGCCGCATCCGGTTCTCCGTCTCCCGGCGGCGCTCCCTGTACTTCGAAATACCGGCGGACTCCTCGAGGTAAGCTCGCAAGTCCTCGGGTCTGGCCTCGACCAGTTCGCCGATCATGCCCTGCTCGATGATGGAGTAGCCGCGTGGCCCGAAACCGGTGCCGAGGAACACGTCCACGATGTCGCGCCGGCGACACCGGTTTCCGTTCAGGTAGTAGGTGGAGTGGGCATCCCGCGTGAGTTCCCGGCGCACCGCGATGCGTCCGAAACTCGCATACTCGCCCCCGAGGCGACCGTCCGTGTTGTCGAAGGAAAGCTCGATGGACGCCATTGCCGTCGCATTGCGGGAATTCGAGCCCTTGAAGATGACGTCTTCGATGGATTCTCCCCGCAACTTGAGCGCGGAGCTCTCACCCATCACCCAGCGAACGGCATCGATGATGTTCGACTTACCGCAACCGTTGGGGCCAACGACCGCACACCGATTCCCGGGAAAGGTTATCGACGTCGGGTCGACGAATGACTTGAACCCCGTGAGCTTGATTCCGTCAAGACGCATTCAGCGAGTGGTCGTATTCGCTAAGCCAGCGCTAGTTTAACGAAATCAGCCTTCGATAGCACCTTTAGAAAATCGTTAGCACCAACGCCTGGTTTTGTGGGTGTCCCCAAGTTGTGGCCTGAGTTGTGGGTTGTCCCCAACCCGGCCCATGGGTGTCCCAAGACCGGCCAAGATCGTCGGTGGGGCGAAATCCGTCGGGCTCGATTCTGGCGCTATGGCCGGCGGCGATCGATGTGCAGGTGAACCGGTTCGGCGCTCAGGCTGCCCACCCAGATCGGACTTTCCAGGTCTCCGGCCATCGCGGTGGTTGATCCACCGAGGGCGACGCGAGCCACCAGTGCCAGGGTCTCGACTCCCTGCAATCCGCGACCGGCAAGCATGGCGTCGGCGTCCGTCAACGCGATCCGGGCGGGTAGATCACCCGCCGTAATCCGTTTCACGACCAGGGGCGGTCCCGGCTGTTCAGCGTCCCGCGCTATCACGAACACGATCGCGGCGGGAGCGACATCGAAGGCCGCGTCGAGGGAAACGTCCACGGTCGCCGTGGCAGACCCCGGTACGGCATCCGAGGAGAAGGTCAGTTCCACGTGCGGCTGGGTGCCGGGGTCCACGGGCCGCGCGGACACCTCGACATCGTCCGCCGAAGCCGCTGCATTGCCCGTGTCGGACAGCCGTGCCACCACTTCGACCAGACCCCCGTCCGACAATCGCGTAGCTCCGCCCATTCCAACGGAATCGTCGAGCAGCACCGTCTGGGACGCCCTGGCCCGTACGCGCACGGCGGCCAGGGGCATGCCGCCTCCGACCGGACGAGCGAAGACGAACAGCCAGGGTCGGCGCGTCTCACCTTCGACGTTCACGGAAACCTCGATCAGGGGCCGCGCGGGGTCGAGCTGCGAGCGGGCAACTGTCATCAGATCCTCGAGCAACGCGCGGCGGGATTCCGGCAACGGTTGTCCGGTGGCCCGCGCCAGGTAACCCGAAGCCTCGGCGAAGGCGCTCCGGCGCATGGCGTCCATCGCGAGCATTTCCAGCATCGCCGGGTGGGCGGGACGCGCGGCGAGCACGCGCTCCACGACCTGCCGCGTCCTGTCCGTCAGGCCGCGTTCCGCCAGGTAACTCGCCTGCGCCCACGCCGCATCCGCCTCTTCGTTCGGGCCCGCCAGATCGCGGAGCTTCGCGAAGGCAATTTCCGCACCCCGGTAGTCGGAAAGGCGCATCCGGGAATGGCCCAGGAAGAACCAGGTATCCACGTCCTCCGGATTGCGCCCGGCCCGGGCCGACAGCGCCTTCTCCGCGCTCGCCAGAGCAGCGCGGTCGACGCCGTCACTGACCAGCACATCGCCGGCACGCACCAGGGCGGACGCATGCGGCTCGCCCCAGATTGCGTACAGACCCAGGGCAACGACGGCGAGCCCCGCTCCCGTCAACGCGACGATGCGCAGGGGCGGCTGAAGGCTCCCTGATGGCGAGTCCGTTTCAGGACCTTCCGACTCGATCAGGTCGAGAGCAAGTTCCTCTTCCAGTTCGGCCAGGGTCGGCGTATCCAACGCCTGCACGCGGCCCTCCGCAACCAGTTCCTGGCGCCGGTCGGCGAACAGGGCCGCGCTGGCGGACGTTCGATCCATCGCGCGCGCGCGGTTCCGCCTTGCGCCGAAGACGACGTATAGCACCACCACCGAGGCGAACAGGGCCGCAAGGACGAACGCCCCGATCATGGATCGTCTTCAAGCAGCCGCGCGATTCGCTCGCGCTCCCGATCGTCGAGGGGAGCGCGCCGCCGAAACAGGCCCACGCGACCGACAACCACGATTGCAACCAGCAGCAGCAACGGCGGAATCGCCCAAAGCGGCCAGTTCGTCATCCGGAATTCCGGGTCGTAGAGCACGAAGTCACCGTAACGTTCCTGCAGGTGCGCGCGCACGTCGTCATCGGTCGCGCCGTCTTCCAGCAGGCGCCGAACCGTTCGGCGCAAATCCCGCGCGATCGGCGCCCCCGAACTCGCGAGCGATTCGTTCAGGCACTTGGGGCACCTCAGTTCCGCGAGCAACTCCCGGTAGCGATCCGCCAGGTTCGGATCCGAGAAGTCGAATCCATCGATGGCCGAAGCGCCGAGCAGGCCCGACGCGGCGATCAGCAGCGCGCAGATTCGCAGCATCATGGCGGGGGTCCCAGCGCCGCCATGGCGGGCTGCAGTTCTTCTCGCCAGATGCCTTCGTTGACGTCGCCCACGCGTTTGTAGCGAATGATGCCGTCCGCATCCAGGAGAAACGTCTCCGGCGCTCCGTAGACGCCCAGTTCGACGCCGAAATCGCCGGTAACGTCCACGATGTTGAAGTCGTAGGGATCTCCATGCCGCGTCAGCCATCGGCTCGCCGCATGGGGATCGTCCTTGTAGTTGATGCCGACCAGCGATATCCCGGTCTCCTCGGCGATGCGCCCGAGTTCGGCGTGCTCGGCCAGGCACGTGGGACACCAGGTGGCCCAGACGTTGACGAGCCGGCGCTCCCCGACCAGGTCCGCGAGAGAGGCGCGCTCGCCGGGCTTTCCCAGTACCGGAAGATCGAAATCCGGAAACGGCTTGTGGATCAGCGCCGACGGCAAATCGTGGGGATCGCGCAGGGTGAAACCCAGGTACAGAAAAGACGCCAGGACCATGAACAGGGCCACCGGTATGAACAGACGCGCCCGGCTCACTTTGCAGGCGGGGGATAACCCCTCGCGCCCCCCGCTGCCGCGAGACCGCCGGCGTTCTGCCGCTCCCGCCGGGAACGCGCCCGGGCATTCAATCGGCGGTAGCGGGGATCCATAACGGCGAGAACGCCGCCAAAGGCCATCATGAGGGCCCCGAGCCAGATCCATCGCACCATCGGCTTGTCCTGAATGCGAACGCCCCAGGAACCGTCGGGAAGCGGGGAACCGAGCGCGATGTAAAGGTCGCGCACGAACCCGGCGGCAATTCCCGCTTCGGTCATCACCTGTTCGCGGACCGGGTAGCGACGCTTTTCGGGATAGAGATGCACGCCGCCGTCCGTAATGAACTCCGCCTGCTCCGCGATGTAGTTCGGTCCCTCGATCCGCCGCAGGGCCGCAAAGCGATAGGTTACGCCGTTCAGGCTCACGCTATCGCCGACGGCCATCCTGGCGTCCACCTCGCGGGAAAACTCGCTGGTCGCGCCGATCCCGATCAGGGACACCGCGAAACCGACATGCGCGAGGGTCATCCCAAGGTATCCGCGTGTCGCACTGTCGCGACGGCGCCACATGTCGGCGCCGTGAACGAACATGATCCAGAGGCCGAGCGCCACTGCAACGGCCGCCCCCAGCTTGAAGGCACCGCCCAGCACGAGCGGCAACGCCAGCCCCAGGCAAAGCGCCGCGGCGCACATCAGCCCCGCGTTCCCGAGTATCGCAAGCGGCGTGCGCTTCCATCGCGCAACGGGCGCCAGCGCGAGGAAGCAAGCCAAAACGCACATGAGCGGAACGAAGCCCCTGTTGAAATAGGGAGCGCCGACCGAGGTCTTTTCCCCGCCGGTAATGGCTTCGTGGGCAAGCGGGTACAGCGTCCCGTGCAGGACAAAGGCCAGCGCGACGACCAGAATCGCGTTGTTGACCAGGAGCAGCAATTCGCGGGAAAAGCCGCCATAGCGGGCCCTGCTGGTGATGGTCGGCGCCCGCAGGGCATAAACCGTCAGCGCGCCACCCACCGCCAGGGCCAACAGGGCGAGAACGAAGAGCCCGCGCTCCGGGTCCACGGCGAACGCGTGCACCGAAGTCAACACGCCCGAACGCACGATGAATGCGCCGAGCAGCGACAGCGAAAAGGCCGCGATCGCAAGCAAGGCTGTCCAGCTCTTGAACGCGCCGCGCTTTTCCGTCACGGCCAGGGAGTGCAACAGCGCGGTACCCGCGAGCCAGGGCATGAACGACGCGTTCTCAACCGGGTCCCAGAACCACCAGCCTCCCCAACCGAGCTCGTAGTACGCCCACCAGCTACCGAGTGCGATCCCGACCGTGAGGAACGCCCACGCCACGTTGGTCCAGGGTCGGGACCACCGCGCCCAGGCCGCATCCAGCCTGCCGCTCACGAGCGCCGCGATGGCGAAGGAGAACGCCACGGCAAAGCCGACATAGCCCGTGTACAGCAATGGCGGATGCACGATCAGCCCGAAGTCCTGGAGCAGGGGATTGAGATCCGCGCCCTCCGCCGGAACCCCGGGCAAGAGACGCTCGAAGGGGCTGCTGGTGGCCAACAGGAAAAGCACGAAACCGAAGTTGAGCAACCCCATGGTGCCCAGCACGCGACCGAAGATCTCGTCCGGCAGCCGGCTGCATCCGAGACTCACCGCCCAGGTCCACACCGCCATGATCAGGGTCCAAAGGAGGAACGATCCCTCGTGCGCGCCCCAGGTCGCGCTGACCCGGTAGTACCAGGGCAGGAGGATGTTGGAGTTCTCCGCGACGTACGCGACGGAAAAGTCGCTGACGAAAAATGCCCGGACAAGCACGGCGAATCCGCAAGCAAGCAGCAGGAGCTGGCACGAGGCGAGTGTTGCGGCCAGGCTGCGCCAGGTGCCGTTGACCGCGCTGACGTGGCCGACGACGCCGAGCGCCAGGGCCACCACGAGCGCGGCGACCACGGCGAAGTGTCCGATTTCGACGATCACGACGCGAACGCGGGCTCAGTCGAATCCGGGGGATCGCAGGCTTCCGCCTCGATGCCGATCCCGGCCATTTCGGGCGGCATGTAGTTTTCGTCGTGCTTGGCCAGGACTTCGGACGCCCGGAACACGCGTCCCGAATCGAGTTGGCCCGTGACCAGGATGCCCTGCCCTTCGCGAAACAGGTCCGGCAGGATGCCGACATGGCGCACCATGAAGTCGGAACCCTGGTAGTCGGTGAGCACAAAGGACACACCGAGGCCGCTGGCGTCGTGCGCCACGCTGCCGCACACCACCATGCCCCCCGCGCGGATCGTGACGCCCGTCGGCGCATCGCCGTTCACCACGCGCTCCGGCGGGTAGAACAGGTTGACGTTTTCTTCCAGGGCGGTCAGTACGAGCGCCGCCGTGATGGCGGTCCCGCCCAGCAGGAACACGGTGGCAACCAGGCGATTGCGACGCTGGGTGTTCATTCGGCGGTCCGCTCCGGTTCCGCAGCGGCGCGGTGCATGGCGATGAAGCGCCTTCGCGCGAGGATGGGACGCGCGCCGATCACGATGAGCGCCGCCCAGGCGATGCCGTAGGCGAGCCACACGTAGAGTCCATGGCCGCCCATCTGAAGGAACGTCACGAACTCGTTCACGCCACGCTTCCCCGCAACTTCCGCGCAAGCCAATCGCGCACCCACGCCGTGCCCGACTCGCGCTCTAGAATCTCATTGCGCAGGCCCGCGAGCACCACGGCGGCGACGAGACAATAGAACCCGACGACGTTTACCAGGAGCGGGAGCCACATCTGGGCAGGCATCGTCGGCGGTTCCGTCAAGGAAAAGCTCGACGGCTGGTGCAGTGTCAGCCACCAGTCCACCGAGTACTTGATGATGGGCACGTTGACCGTACCAACGACCGCGAGCACGGCCACCGCCCTTCCCGCCTGTTCCCGGGCGGGAATAGCCTGGCGCAGCGCCATCAGGCCGACATAAAGGAAGAACAGGACCAATACCGACGTCGTGCGCGCATCCCACACCCACCATGCGCCCCACGTCGGCTTGCCCCAGATCGCCCCCGTCAGCAGCGCAACGCCGGTGATCGCCATGCCGACCGGCGCCGTCACGGCGATGAACATGTCGGCGAGTTTCATGCGCCAGACCAGCAGCACGACGCCGGCGGCACCCATCGCCAGGTACAGCGCTTCCGCCAGGTGCGCCGTTGGCACGTGCACGTAGATGATGCGGAAGCTGTTGCCCTGCTGGTAGTCCTCCGGCGCGAACACGAGCCCCCAGACCGAACCCACCGTCACCAGCGCGATGCCGATGACGGAGAGGACGACAAGCCACGGCCCGGTGATGTCGAAAAACCAGCGCGGCGAGCCAAGTCTGTGCGCAAAGGCAGCCAGCCGACCCATGCTAATACTCCTGACTCAGTCTCAGCGCGAAGCCCACCGCGAACGGCACGAACGTCAGCGCCGCCGCCAGCATTGCCAGCAACCAAAGCAACTGCGGCAGCGCACTCAGGCCCGACGCGGCCACGACGCCTGCACTGGCCCCAAAAACGAGAACCGGCACGTACAACGGCAATGCGATCAGGGCCAACAGCAGACCGCCGCGGCCAAGGCCCACCGTCAATGCCGCCGCTACCGCGCCGATAGCGGCGAGGGTAGGCGTGCCGATCGCGAGACTCGCCACCAGCACGGGAAGCGCCTGCGTCGGCGCCTGCAGCATGAAGCCCGCCACCGGTGCGAAGAGCACGAGCGGCAGCCCGCTCACGCACCAGTGCGCAGCGAGTTTGCCCAGCACGGCGAGAAATATCGGCCGGCCATGCAGCAGCATCTGCTCCAGGGTGCCGTCCTCGAAATCACGCCGAAAAAGGCTCTCCGCCGCCAGCATGCAGGCCAGCAGCGCGATGACCCATACGACGACGACGGCCACCGCACCGAGGGTCTGCAGATCCGAACCGAGACCCAACCCGAACAGTGTCACCGCCAGCGCGAAAAAGGCCACGGGATGGGCCATCTCGCCACGCGCGCGAAAGGCGATCCGCAAGTCTCGCCCCGCCTGGGCCAGGACGATCACGCCGCGATTTCCAGGCGTTTCGCGCCGGCTACGCCCAGGTCCTCATGCGTTGCGCAGACCACGGCGCCGCCGCCGGCGCACTGCGTCCGAACCAGCGAACGCACGATACCCCGACCCGATTCGTCCAGGGCGGCAAAGGGCTCGTCGAGCAACCACAAGGGTGCGGAACTTGCCGCCAGCCGCGCCAGCGCCGCGCGCCGTTGCTGACCGGCGGAGAGGCTCCCGCAGAGCACCGCGCGCGAACCGTTCAGGCCCACTTCGCGCAGCGCCGCAAGGCAGTCCTCCCGCCGGGGTTCACGGCCTCGCAATGCGAGATACCACCGCAGGTTTTCCAGCGGCGTAAGCAGGGGGCTCAGGCCCGGTTTATGGCCCAGGTACAGCGGCTGCTCTTCCACTGCGACATCCACATGTCCGGATTCTTCGGTGAACAGTCCCGCGATGCATCGCAGGAGCGTCGTCTTGCCGCTGCCGTTCGGCCCCCGGACCTCCATCAACTCGCCCGGACGCACATCGAATCCGATGCCTTGAAACAATCGGTGTCCGCCCGCGGCGCAGGCCAGATCGCGTACCGACAAGAAGGGCCGTTCCACCGTTATTCGTCGCGGCAAAACACGCATTATAGGTTTTGGTGGAGGCGTTATCTGCCAGCGCAGTGGTAGAGGCTATCTGGGGTCGTGCTGGTTTCGCGTTCAGGCAAGTTGGAAAAGTCAAGGAACCTTCCCGTACCGTCCGGTTCGAGAACAAACGCGTAGTCGTTCCCACTTGGTCCCCAGTCCCAGCGCTTGTTCACACCTTTCCGCCGGTAGAACGCAAGTTCCCCGGACGACGAACCGTCGTAGAGTACGAAACCTGCTTCCGACAAATCGGCCTCCGACATCGATTCACTGTCGAAGCGCCCCACCTCGAGCAGGATTCTCCCGCGCATCCTGACGAAGTCGTAACAGACCCAGGAAACAAAACTCATGTCAGCGCGTTCTGAAACGGTCGTTCCGTCCAGCGAGATGGTTCGAGCAGGCGCTGGCGGACGCACAGGGGGACTCGATGCGGGCGGGAAACCGGAAGTCCCGCTCGACGGGTACGTCGGAGGCACAACCGACCCGGCGCAGGCCGAGAGTAGCGAGGAGATGAGCAGGAAAGAGGAAATCCTATACGACACCACAGAGACTTGTCCCACAGGCCCGGTCTTCTCTACAAAAGTTTGACCAAGGCAACCACCAGCCCACCTTGGGCGATCAGCGCACCGATCAGCCACTTGAGCAGATCGGCCTTGATGTCCGCGATATCCGCCTTGGTGGCGAGATTGGCATTCAGAAGGGAGATCTGCTCGTCCGCAAGGGTCTCGGCCTGCTTCTCGGTGAAGCCGCTCTCGGTCAGACGCTTGACGAAGCGGTGAGTATCGAACGCGATGGCCTCGGTCATGACCCGAATGATAGGGACGCCGCTGGTAATCGACAAGGACCATGCACGCGCCGAGACTGCCGCCGGTCGGGCATCTCGGCTCAACGGCGTCGGTTGGTCACAGCTCCCGCAAGACCAGCACCGGCGGCGACCGAACGAGCTTGCGCGTGCCGAGATAGCCCACTCCCGCGATGAGCAACGTGCCCACCGCCGGACCCGCGAGCCAGAGCCATGGATGGATTTCATACTCGAGTTCGAACACCCGGGTCTGCAGGGCGAATACCGTGATTTCGGCACCGAGCACCGCGACGATACCGGCGAATGCGCCGAGCACGGCAAATTCCCCCGCGAGGGCGCCGGCGATCAGGCTGCGCGTCCCGCCCAGCGCGCGCACCAGCGCGTGTTCCTTCATGCGCGTTTCGTGACTCGCCTGGATCGATGCGATGAGAACCAGCGCCCCTGCCCCGAGCACCAGCGCGAGAATCAGTTCGATCGCCCGCGTGACCCGGTCGATGATGCGTTCGACCTGGTCGATGATCGCGTCCACCTCGATCACCGTGATGGTCGGATGCGCCGCAAGGAGTCGATTGAGGAAGGGCTTGCGGTCGGGTTCGAGATGGAAACTCGTCATGTGGGTGGTCGCGAATTCGGCAAGCGCCGCGCGTGAGAAGACAATGAAGAAGTTCGGCTGCAGGCTGTCCCATTCGACCCGGCGGAGATTCGCCACGCGCGCAGATACCGGCAACCCTCCGATATCGAACTCCAGCATGTCGCCTACGCGCAACCCATTGCCCCTCGCGTAGTCGACCTCGACGGAAATCAGGGCTTCGGCGGTATCGGCTGACCACCAGTCGCCCTGCACCACCGCGTTGTCGCCGGGCACGTCGTCGGACCATGTCAGGTTCCGCTCGGAGCCGAGGCCCGGCCCCAGATCCTCACCTCGCTCGCCCTCGCGTGCGCGCCAACCCCGCGCCGGCTCGCCGTTTACGGTGATGACGCGGCCCCGAATCATCGGAAACAGGCTGCCGTCGTAGTCCGTATGCTCTCGCAACAGGTCCTGCACCGCGCCCACTTCGTCGGCGGCGACATTGATCAGGAAGTGATTCGGCGCGTTCTGGGGTATCTGGGACCGCCACTCGTCGAGCAACGCGGTGCGAACCAGCAACAGTATCAACAGGATCATGATCGCCAGGCCAAAAATCGTGATCTGCGCCACGTTCTCCCGGCGCCGGCGCTGCAAGCCGGCGAGCGCCAGGCGCCACGCACTCCCCGCCTGCATGCCCACCAACCGGCCACCCCGCAACAAGCCGAGCGCGACGACGGCGAACGAGCTGCAAACCACCGCCGCTCCCGCGAGCGCCCACGTCATGAGCCAGACGCTCTGGCTGTACCAGACAAGCAATCCGATGCTGCCGACGCCCGCGAAACCATAGGTGATCGCGTTCGACAGGCCCCGGTCAGGTTCGCGACGGATCACGCGCATGGGAGAAATACGGCGCAGGTTGAGGAGGGGCGGCAACGCGAATGCCCCAAGGCACACGAAACCGGTGACCCCGCCCACGACGAACGGGTCCGGTCCAGGCCAGGGCAAGCGGACCGGCAGGTAGGTCGCGAGTGCAGCAACGATGCCCAGATGCACCAGGATGCCGAGGACGAGGCCGGCCAACACGCCAACGATGCCAATGACCAGCAGCACGCCGACGTACGCCCAGAGAATGTCGGCGGGCGTGGCACCCAATGTCTTCAAGACGCCCACGTGGCTGTAGTGGCGCCGCGCGTATCGATGGGCCGCGAGGGCCACCGCGGCGCCGCCGAGGAGCACGGCGAGCAGGCCACCAAGCAGGAGGAAGCTCTCCGCCCGGTCGAGCGCGCCCCCGATCGTCGGACTCGAATCCCGGACGTTGCGCCAGCGATAGTTCGGCGCCAGATCGGCCTTGATGGAATCCCTGAGATCCGCAAGCGTCTCCGTCTCCCCCGCCAGCAATAGCCGGTACGACACGCGACTGCCGGGTTGGATCAGTTTCGTCGCCGGAATGTCCTCCACCCGCATCAACAGGCGCGGCCCCAGGTCGAGGAAGCTCGGGCGCCTGTCCGGCTCCGCCGTCAGGACGCGCGTCACGCGCAGCTTCGCGTAGCCCACCGAAACCGTGTCGCCGAGACTCAGTCCCAGCGCCGGAAACAGCCGCGAGTCAAGCCACACCGAACCCAGGGCAGGTACCGTATCGGTTGCCCGGTCGCGACCGAATGGTTCGTCCGCGATGCGCACGGTCCCGCGCAACGGATAGCCCGATCCCACGGCCTTTACCGAGACGAGTTGATTGCGGGCGTCGTCGGAGTCGTCCGAGAACAGCATGGACGGAAAGCTGACGACGTCCACCTGCGCCAGCCCGCGCGCGGCTGCAGCTTCGCGAAACTCGTCGAGAATGGGTCGCGACGAGCGGATCACGCTGTCCGCGCCCAGGAAGGTCGCCGCCTCGGCCACCAGCGCCTGCTGCAGGCGATCAACGAACAGGCTGATCGCCGTTACCGCCCCCACCGCGACCAGCGCGGCCGCCAGCAGCAGCCGGAGTTCGCCGGATCGCCAGTCCCGCGCCACCAGCTTCAGCACAAAGCGGAACCTCATGCCGCGATTCGTCCCGCTTCGAGCGACAGGACGCGATCGCACCGATCAGCGATGGCCGTGTCGTGGGTCACGAGCACCAGCGTGGTCTGCGACTCGCGATTGAGCGCGAACAGGAGTTCGATCACGCGGCCGCCCGTCACGGTATCGAGGTTCCCCGTCGGTTCGTCGGCGAACAGCACCTTGGGACGGGACGCGAACGCTCGGGCGATGGCCACGCGCTGCTGCTCGCCTCCGGAGAGCTGACGGGGATAGTGTGACAGCCGGTCCGCGAGACCCACCCGATCGAGGTACATCCGCGCATCGTTCTCCGCATCCGATCGGCCGCGCAGCTCCGCCGGCAGCATGACGTTCTCCAGTGCCGTCAGGCTCTCGATCAACTGGAATGTCTGGAACACGAAACCAACGCAACGCCCGCGAACCCGGGCGCGGTCTTCCTCCGGCATCGCGGTGACCCGGTCGCCGTCGAGCCAGACATCCCCCGCATTGGGCAGATCCAGTCCCGCCAGGATTCCGAGCAGCGTAGTCTTGCCCGACCCGGACGCCCCCACCACGGCAACGGACTCGCCGACGTTGATTTCGAGGCTCACGCTGTCCAAGATCGAGAGCTGCCCTTCCACCGTGGCCACGGTCTTGCAGACATCTTCGACGCGCAGAATCGGGGCGGCCGCAATGTGGTTGTTCATCGGATTTCCGGTGGTTTCCGCAGTTGCGGGCGCGAATCCCGCGACTGGTTCGGCCTCTCCCTTGCGAGAAACGAACCAGACGATACTGGTATTGGGCGACAGTATCAGCGCGGCCTACGGGATTCAACGCGCCCAGGGTTGGGTGGCGCGGCTCGAGGCGCGCCTCGATCAACGAGGCCGCGGTACGCGCGTCGTGAATGCCAGCGCCGGCGGCTGGACCACGAAGGACGGTCTTGCGCAGCTGCCCAGACTTCTCGACGTCCATCGGCCGGACGTTGTCATCATCGAACTCGGGGGCAACGACGGCTTGCGTGGAACTCCTGTCCACAGCATCCGCGCAAACCTTGTGACCATGGTCGAAACGGCCAAGTTACGGGGGGCGCGCGTGATCGTCGTCGGCATGGATGTGTCGCCGAACATGGGACATCGCTACAGGGAAGAGTTTCGGGACGTCTACACGGAAGTCGCCGACACATCGAAAGCGGCGTTGGTGCCGTCCCTGTTCGCCGGTTTCGACGAGACCATGCTCCAGGACGACGACATCCATCCCACGGCCGAGGCGCAGTCCGTCATCCTGGACAACATCTGGCCGGTGCTGCAGCCGATGCTCCGGTAACCGCCCTCAGCCCTCAGCAGCGCTGCCGCCGAGGCATGGCGGCGACATCGGCGCATCGCCGAAGCGCGCTTTCCAGTCGCGGGGCGTGTAGGCGTGAAGCGCGAGCGCGTGAACGGGGCCGGCGAGTTCTTCCTGCAGCACGGCATTCACCATGCGGTGACGGTCCAGGAGCCGAATGTCGTCGAAGCAATCAGCGACGATGACCACCCTGAAGTGCGACTCCGACCCGTCCGGCACGTTGTGGTTCGAACTCTCGTCGTTCACCGTCAGGTGCACGGGTCCCAACGCTCCGGCAAGTTTGCTTTCGATGCTCTCGCGGATGGTCATGCGGGGGAGTGTAGCGCATCGCCCGTTGGTCGACCGGCGCTGGGCCGACCCCTTTGAACAACGCACCGCGACCGGGTTGCATTCCCGAGGGTGCGAGCATTGATCGCAGAGACGCTCCCGCGACAGACTTCTTGATCCAGGTTGAAGGGTCCGGTGGCGCCAGCATTCGGTGCGCCCTATACTCCCCGCATGGACAACGCATCCCCTGTCGCGGTCGACCCGCGCACACCGTTGGCCGGGCCGCCGGTCTCCGAGCTGGAGTTCTTCGGCTGCAAGGCCATTCCCATGACCTATGAAGAGTTCGACCGCTACCAGGGCCGGCTCGAAGTCTGGGACGCCGACACGGAAACCGCATGGATGGTCCGCGAACCCACCAGCGCCGACCACGAGATCCCCTCCCAGGGCCTTGCGGGACTGCTGGAGCGGATCGCGGCTGTGCGCGGCTCGCCGATCTCCTGCTACGGCTCGATGGACCTCGTGGTGCGCGATCCGCGAGGCAGGCCGCAGCGCATCATGCAGGCGGACCAGACCGTGTACCTGCGCCCGTCGCGGGCCGAGTTCTCGCGGGCGGGAGCGCTGCTGGTGGGACGCGGCCGCTTTCCGGACGTGGTGCTGGAGGTGGACCACACCACCGACGTGCGGCGGGGAAAGCTGAAGCTGTACGAGGCTTGGGGATTCCCGGAACTGTGGGTGGAGGTGCCGGAGCGGCGGGCGCCGAGCCGTCCAAAGAGCCGGATGCCGGGGCTCGCGATTCATCTGCTGCGGGACGGTGACAGCGCCTACCGGATGTCGCCGCAGAGCGCGGCGTTTCCCGGCTGGCGGGCCGAGGATATCCACGAGGCGCTGAACGAGGTCCGGCGTTCGGCGCGGACCAACGCGGTTCTGGAACGTCTCGGCCGGAGTCTGGGCGCGCGGGAGGGGACCGGGCCGGACCACGACTCGCTGCTGCGTTCCCTGCGGGATCAGAGTCGGGCGCAGGGGATGGCGCAAGGACTGGCGGAAGGACTAGCGGAAGGCCGAGCGAAAATGGCGCGCCAGATGTTGCTGTCCCGGGGTATCGAGGTTTCGGACGGATTCCCGTCCGACACGGCGGCTCTCGCCGGACTGTCCGAGGCGACCATCGTCCGGGCGGCGGTCGCTTGCGACAGCGAACAGGACTTCAACGCGCGCCTGGCCCGCACCCGCGGCAGTTGATGACCTGACTCCGGTCGAACCGTCACGCCTGGCGTCCTCCGGTCGGCCGCGCAGAGTCGCTTCGCTGCCGTGGTGCCGGCCGGAGCGCAGCTCGGCTCAAGTCGTCCGAATCGTGGCCCTGCCGCCGGAGAGCCGAGACACCCCTTCCGTCCGTGCGCCCCACGCACCTGAAGGTGCACTTCCTGCCAGCGCCCGTCGCAGCTTGAACGGGCAAAAACTCTCGTAACGTCAGCGACTTACCCTGCCGACGGTTCCCCGCCCGTCGCGCGGCTTCCCCGACGAAACGCCGCCGCGGCTGCTTCCTGTACTACGGCTCAGCCGTGCGGCCCGAACAGGGAGCCGCGACATGACCGACCAATCGAAATCCACCTTCGCCCTTGAAGGCATGGTGCGCGGGCGACGCCGCTACGCCACGCTCGGCAACACCAACCCTCCGGCACGTCGAACAGCATGTCTTGGCCTTTCGGGGTGACGCCAAGCCACATCCTGTTGTCCTTGATCAGCGGGAATATCTCCTTGTAGGTGACGGCGTTCTGACTCCCGACGATCAGGAACTTCTTGCCGTATTGCATCAGTTGGGCGACGTATTCGCGGAACAGCGAAAACGGCGGATTGGTCACCACAATGTCCGCCTGGCTCTTCGCAGGTTTTCGTTCAAATGCGGGTTTGCTCCCGCATCAAGCCCGTTGTCGGCGATCCGTTCCCGACACAGCAGGCGCATCGGCCTGACCCGACCACGCCGACGGCGCGAGCCTCGATCATGCGTGCAGCGCCCTCGCGCGCCGTTCCGCAGCCGTCCGACCGCGCCGCGCCTGCGCAAGCTCGTAGCTCGCCTGCATCCGCATCCAGTGATCGGCCGTGCCCCAGCCGATGTCCTCCAGCGCCAGCGCCATGTTCGCCGACACGCCCGCCTTGCCGTTCAGCAGGCGCGACAGCGTGCCGCGCTCGCAGCCGAGACGCCTTTCGCTCCGGAACAGATCGGACATTGCCATGTGGCCACCGCATCCACCCCTTTCCATCCACGCGGTTACGGTTTGATGATGTGATGACATCAAGTTATGCTCTGCATCATGCGAACCACAATATCCCTTGACGATCAGCTTGGAAGGCGTGTGCAGCGCGCGGCCCGGGCACAGAAACTCAGCGTGAGCGCATACATTTCCAAGGTGCTGGACGACGCGCTGAAGCGTCGAGTACGAAGGGAACCGCCGCCATTCGAGTTGATCACGGTCCGCAAGGTTCGCGTTCGGCCGGACGTCGATCTCGATCAGCCGAGAGCGCTGGACGCAGAAGACGACGAAGCGCGGTTCGGGGTGCGCTGAAGGGGACATGACGGAATGCTGCTTCCCGACGTAAACGTGCTGATCTACGCGCACGTTGAGGACGCGGTCGCCGAACATGCCGACTACGCGCGCTGGCTGACGAGGCTGGCGACCGGACCGGAACCGTTCGCGCTTTCCGTCCTCGTGCTGTCCGGTTTCGTCCGCATCGTCACGAATCCCCGCATCTTCGATCCCCCGTCGCAGCTCGAGACGGCGTTTGCCTTCGTGTCGTCGCTGGTGGCCCGGCCAACGGCCCGAGTTGTCGGCCCCGGCCCCGATCATCTGGAGATCTTCGCGCAGTTGTGTCGGGAAGCGGGCGCGACGGGAAAGCTCGTTGCCGACGCCCAGCACGCCGCCGTGGCGATCGAGCACGGCTGCACGATGGTCTCGACGGACTCCGACTTCGGCCGGTTCGCATCGCTTCGGTGGCAACATCCCCTGCGCGGCGACCGAACGTGACCATGCGTCCGCGCCGGATCGGCCCGTGACGCGGCCAGTCGTTCAGGTCGCGGTACCTCGCCCCTTGCGTCGCATTTTCGACTATTCGCTTCCGGCGCAACTTCCACAGCCAAGCATCGGCGCCCGGGTCCGCGTGCCGTTTGGCCGCTCCGAGGTGCTGGGAATCGTCACCGGGTTCCGCCAGATGTCTTCGCATCGCCTCAAACCCCTGATCGACATCCTCGATGAAGATGCGCTGCTGGCGCGGGACCTGATCGCGCTGGCCGAGTGGCTGAGCAGCTACTATCACCACCCGCTGGGCGAGGTCTATGCGACCCTCCTGCCGAGCGCGGCCAAGCGCGGCGCACTGCCGAAGCCGCGATGGCCGCTTGCCTGGACCGCGGCGACCGATGACGGAGGACGACTCGCGCGCGCGCCTCGTCAGCGGCAGGCGTTCGAGACCTTGCAGGGCCTCGGGGCGACCGTGCCCGAGCGGGAGCTACGGACGGCGGGCATCGACCGGAGGACGTTAGCCGCACTCGCCGACAAGGGACTCGCACAGTCCTCCGAAACGAAGCCGACCTATCGGGTCGAGCGTTCTCCCATATCCCTCAACCCGGAGCAGCGAGCGGCGGTCAACACAATCCATGCGTCGATCGGCACCCACGCCACCCACGTGCTTGACGGGGTTACCGGCAGCGGCAAGACGGAAGTCTACATGCGGGTGATCGCGAAGGTTCTCGACACCGGCGGCCAAGTCATGGTGCTGGTGCCGGAAATCGGCCTGACGCCGCAAGCGATGGCGCACTTTCGCCGCCGTTTCGGCGGCGCGGCGGCGCTGCACTCCGCCGAAACAGACAACGCCCGTCTCAACATCTGGGCGCAATGCAAATCGGGGGATCACCGCATCCTCGTCGGGACGCGCTCTGCCGTGTTCACGCCGTTCGCCGATCTCCGCCTGATAATCGTGGACGAAGAACACGACACGTCGTTCAAGCAGCAGGAGGGATTGCGCTATTCAGCCCGTGACGTCGCGCTGAAACGCGCTCAGCTCCTGGAGATTCCCACGGTGCTCGGCAGCGCCACGCCATCGCTGGAGACCCTGGCCAACATCGCCCGCGGACGGTACCGGCGAAACGTTCTGAAATCACGTGCCGGGGGTGCCTCGATGCCGCAATTCCGCGTGATCGACATTCGTGGCCGACGCTTGCGGGACGGCTTGAGCGATACTCTGCTGCACGCAATCCGCCGTCACCTGGATGCCGGGAATCAAGTCCTCGTCTTCATCAACCGGCGCGGATTCGCGCCGACCTGCCTGTGCTCGGCATGCGGCTGGCAGGCGCGATGCGCCGACTGCGATGCGCGACTGACCCTGCATGAGTCCCCGCGAGCATTGCACTGCCACCATTGCGACAGGCGCTACCGCTATCCGGATGCCTGTCCCGACTGCGGCGCCGATACCCTCGTTCACCTCGGCACGGGAACCCAGCGCATAGACGCCGCGCTGCGCGAACACTTCCCGGAGCTTCCGCTCTACCGCATCGACCGCGATACCGCGCAAGGGCCGACAAGGTTTGCCGCACAACTCGACACGATCCGCCGGGAGGGTGCCGCCATTCTTGTCGGTACCCAGATGCTGGCCAAGGGCCACCACCTGCCCGCGGTCACGCTCGTCGCCGTGGTAGACGCGGACAACGGTTTCCTGTCATCGGATTTCCGCGCACCCGAGCGAACCGCGCAGAACATCGTGCAAGTCGCCGGGCGCGCCGGACGTGCCGAACGTCCCGGTGAAGTCTGGATTCAGTCGTACGACCCCGACAACCCGAACCTCAAGGCCCTGATCCAGCGCGGCTATGCCGGCTTTGCGGCGATTCAGGCGGCTGATCGTCGCTCGGCCCGATTGCCGCCATACGCGGCGATGGCCATGCTGCGAGCCGAAAGCACGAACGCCCATGCGGCCGTCGAACTGTTGCGGCTCGCATCGGACATCATCCGTCGAGCCTGGGACAACCATGGGCGCCGAACGTCGGGCGACCGCCCTGGGAGACCCGTCCAGAGCCGGTCGGAGGCACCCATCGAGCCGGGTAGCGGGTCATGGAAATCCGCGGCAACCGCGGGAGACACCCACCCGGAGTTCGAGCTGATGGGTCCGGTCCCCGCCCCCATCCCGCGCCTGCGCAACCGCTTCCGCTACCAGTGCATGATCTGCTCGCGGCGGCGCGGCCCCCTGCACGCGGCCCTGTCGGCCCTCGAAGCCGCGGAACTCGTGGTCCCGAAAGTGCGCTGGTCCATTGACGTGGACCCCCTCGATACGTTCTGATTCTCGAATCCCCCACGCCGGCAGAGCCTCGATGCCCGCACGAAACCAGAGAACGACTTCTCGCCCGTTCAGCGTGCCGTCCTTCGCCGCCGGCCTGATCGCTGGCGTGGCCGTCTGCATGGTTGTCGTATATCTCATCGAAGTCCCCGAGCGCGCCGACCAGACGTCGGCAGACACCCGGGACGCGCCGGTGGAAGGCGCGGGCGACCCGGATGGCGCGCAGCGTTTCGAGTTCTTCGAAAGCCTGCCCGCCGCCGAAGTGCCGACCGACACGGAACCCTACAAGACACTTACTCCCGGTGGATACGTCGCGCCGTCCGAGTACCTCGTGCAGGCCGGCTCGTTCCACGATGAGGACGATGCAAACCGACTGCGGGCGCGGTTGATGCTGACTGGAATGGCAGCCGACATCACCATCCACACGCTGGATCAAGAAGACGGAACCTGGCACCGCGTGGTCGTTGGTCCGTTCAGCAGCAAGGAGGACGCCGAGAAGATGGTGGCCAGCCTGAAGGAGCACGAAGTGTCGCCGATCCTGCTGCAAGTGCCGCCCACACGCTGAAGCCAGGCCCATCGCCAAATCAGTTCCATCGGTTGAAATCCCTCTTCACCCTCCCCACTATCAGACGTTGACCACTGACGGGAGCCCCGCGCCGTGCAGCAATTCAGAGGGACGACGATACTGTCGATTCGCCGTGGCGACATGGTAGCCCTCGGCGGCGACGGCCAGGTGTCCATGGGCGACACGATCATGAAGGGCAATGCGAACAAGGTGCGGCGCCTCTACAAGGATGCCGTCCTGGCCGGATTCGCCGGCGGAACCGCCGATGCGTTCACCCTGTTCGAGCGCTTCGAAGGCACCCTGGACAAGTATCGCGGGAACCTGACCCGCGCCGCCGTCGAGCTTGCGAAGGACTGGCGCTCCGACCGGGCGCTGCGGCGCCTGGATGCGTTGCTGGCGGTCGCCGACAGTTCGACCTCCCTGGTGATCAGCGGCAACGGCGACGTCATCGAGCCCGAGGCCGGAATCATCGCGATCGGGTCGGGCGGGGCCTACGCACAGGCGGCGGCGAAGGCATTGCTGGAGAATTCCCCGCTGGACGCGGAGTCAATCGTGGTCAAGAGCCTGGCCATTGCCGCGGACATCTGCGTCTACACGAACCATCAGACCACCGTCGAGACATTGACCACCGCATGAGAACCATGGCCCCGCCCCAAATCGTCCGCGAACTGGACAACCACATCATTGGCCAGGACGACGCCAAGCGCGCGGTCGCGATCGCACTCAGGAACCGATGGCGCCGCATGCAGCTTCCCGACGAACTGCGCGACGAGGTGACCCCCAAGAACATCCTCATGATCGGACCGACCGGCGTCGGCAAGACGGAGATAGCCCGCCGGCTCGCCCGGCTCGCGAATGCACCATTCATCAAGGTCGAGGCGACCAAGTTCACCGAGGTCGGCTACGTCGGCCGGGATGTCGAGTCCATCGTCCGGGACCTTGCCGACGTCGCCGTGAAGATGCTGCGGGAAGGTCAACTGGAAAGGGTCCAGGATCGCGCCGACGATGCCGCCGAGGATCGCGTTCTCGACGCGCTCCTTCCCCAGGCACGGGGCGACGCGGATGAGCGCAGTGCGAGCGAGGCCGATACCCGGCAGATCTTCCGTAAACGGCTGCGCGAAGGAATGCTCGACGATCGCGAGGTGGAAATCGAACTGGACGCGATGCCGTGGGGTGTCGAGATCATGGCCCCGCCCGGGATGGAGGAGATGACCAACCAGTTGCAGGACATGTTCTCCAACGTGGCCGGCGGCCGGAAAAAGAGCGTGCGACTGAAGGTCAGGGACGCGCTACGGCGCCTGCGCGAGGAAGAAGCCTTCAAGCTGATCAACGAGGAGGAGATCAAGACCCAGGCCATCGAGTCCGTCGAGCAGACCGGGATCGTCTTCATAGACGAACTCGACAAGGTGGCCAGGCGCTCCGAAACCGTTGGGGCCGATGTGTCCCGGGAGGGCGTGCAACGCGACCTCCTGCCGTTGATTGAAGGCTGTACCGTTTCCACCAAGTACGGCATGGTGCGCACCGATCACATCCTCTTCATCGCCTCCGGCGCATTCCATCTGTCCAAGCCGTCCGACCTGATACCGGAACTGCAGGGGCGACTGCCGATACGCGTGGAACTGACCGCCCTGGACCCCGACGACTTCAGGCGTATCCTGCAAGAGCCTCACGCTTCGCTGACCGAACAGTACCGCGCACTGCTCGCGACTGAAGGCGTCACGCTCGATTTCACGGAAGACGCGGTTGCCCGGATCGCGGAAATCTCCTGGCAGATCAACGAGCATACGGAGAACATCGGGGCTCGCAGGCTGCACACCGTGCTGGAGCGCCTGCTCGACGAGGTTTCCTTCGAGGCCGCGGACTGCGATGGCCGCAAGGTTCTGATCGACGCCGAATACGTCAATTCGCGCCTCGCCGACATCGCCGAGGATCGCGACCTCTCCCGTTACATCCTCTGAGTCCCTGAAAGGGCTGTGAGCATGCCGTGAATCCCGTCGCCGTTACCTATCATCGCGACTCGTGCACCCTGGAACTCGATTACGGCGACACGAAAGCGGTCCTCTCCGCGGAACTGCTGCGCGTGTATTCGCCGTCCGCCGAGGTTCGCGGCCATTCGGATGCCGAACGCGTCCTGCAGACCGGCAAGAAACACGTCGGAATCGAGGAGATTCAGGCTGTCGGCAACTACGCGATCCGCATCGTGTTCGACGATGGCCACGATACCGGAATCTACTCCTGGGATTTCCTCAAGGATCTCCATGATCGCCGCGATGAGTACTGGCGCGACTACCTCACCCAACTGAAGCAGGCCAACGCTTCCCGGTTGCCGGCAATTCCCATCGGCCACTGGTCGCCGCCGCACAAGCCGTGAAACAACGACGCTCGCCCGAACGCGGGCCGGCGACGGTGGACTTCGGCGCCGAACCCGTGACCCCGGGCGAGAAGACGGCCCGCGTCGCCGGCGTTTTCCACGCGGTCGCCGATCGCTACGACGCCATGAACGACATCATGTCCGTCGGCCTGCACCGGGCCTTGAAGCGCATTGCCGTCGACAGCCTTGCCTTGCGCGCCGGTCAGTGCGTCCTTGACCTGGCGGGCGGAACGGGTGACATGGCGCGCCTGATCTCGCCCATCGCGGGACGGACAGGCCGGGTCGTCCTGTGCGACATCAACGCCAGCATGATCGCCATCGGGCAGGACCGCATGCTCGACGCCGGATCGGCCAACGTCGTCCCCGCGCAGGCCGACGCCGAACTGCTGCCTTTCCCGTCCGCGACCTTCGACCGCGTGGTTATCGCCTTTGGCCTGCGCAACCTGACGGACAAGGAGCGGGCGCTGCGCGAGATGCACCGGGTTCTGCGTCCGGGCGGTCGGGCGCTGGTCCTGGAGTTCTCGACGCCTCGCAGCGCATGGCTGCGTAGCGCTTACCGCGCGTTCCAGGGCTTGTGGCCGATGGCGGGCCGGCTCGTGGTCGGTGACGCGGCACCGTATCGTTACCTCGTCGAATCCATCGAGATGCATCCGAACCAGGCCGCGCTCTCGCTGATGATGCGTGACGCAGGATTCGAGGACGTGCGGGTGGACGATCTGCTCGGCGGAATAGCGGCCATGCACACCGGGGCAAAACCGGACCATCCCGTGCAACAGGGGGGAACGGCCTCGTGACCCACATACGCCGGTTCATGAGGATCATCTGGACCATCGCCAGGTTCCGGCTCGACGAAGTCGCCCGGTCCGCCGTACCTGAAAGCCGGCTGATCCGATTGTCGCCCTTCGTCCTGCTCGGGCGCCCCAAGCGCTCCGCCGCCGAGCGGCTGCGGCTCGCGATCGAGGACCTGGGGGCCATCTTCGTCAAGTTCGGCCAGATCCTCTCCACCCGGCGCGACCTGTTGCCGACGGACTACGCCGACGAACTCGCGAGGCTCCAGGACCGCGTGCCCCCATTCCCCGCCGAAACAGCGATAGCGCGCATCGAAGCGAGCATCGGCAGCCCCATCGGGGAAGTCTTCGCGACGTTCGACGAAGTACCCATCGCGTCCGCCTCCCTCGCGCAGGTACATGCGGCAACGCTTGCCGACGGCGCCGAAGTGGTGGTCAAGGTGCTGCGGCCCGGAATCGAATCCGTCATCGAGAAGGACCTCGAGCTTCTCTATGCCATCGCGGCGTTGCTGGAGCGCTTTTCCCGCGACGCGCGCAGACTGCGCCTCAAGGCCGTGGTCGCCGACTATGAGCGAACCGTTTTCGACGAGTTGAACCTGCTGCTCGAAGCCGCCAACACGGCTACCCTGCGCCGCAACTTCGCGGATTCGCCCCTGCTGTACGCACCGCGGGTGCACTGGGAGCACTGCCGTGAAGACGTGTTCGTCGTCGAGCGCGTGGAGGGCGTGCCAATTGCCGATGTGGCGGAACTGCAAGCCCGCGGCACCGACATGCGCAAGCTCGCGGCGCGCGGCGTCGAGACCTTCTTCACGCAGGTCTTCGAACACAACTTCTTCCACGCGGACATGCACCCCGGCAACATATTCATCGATGTCTCCGACCCGGCGAACCCGAGCTACATCGCCGTCGACTGCGCAGTCATCGGACGCCTGACAGAACAGGACCAGGCCTACCTCGCAAAGAACCTCGTCGCCTTCTTTCACCAGGATTACGCGAGGGTCGCGCGGCTGCATGTCGAATCGGGGTGGGTCCCGCCCGGTACCGACGTCTCCGCGTTCGAAGCCGTCATTCGCCAACTGTGCGAGCCCATATTCGAGCGCCCCCTGAAGGAAATCTCTTTCGGGAACTTTCTCGTCGCCCTGTTCCGCGCCGCCCGGCGTTTCGACATGGAAGTCCAGCCGCAACTCGTGCTGCTGCAGAAGACCCTGCTCAACATCGAAGGCCTCGGACGCCAGCTCTATCCCGACCTGGACCTCTGGGCCACCGCCAAGCCCTACATGGAACGCTGGATCGAAGCGCGCTACGGACCCCTTGCCGCACTGCGGCGGCTTGGGGACCGGTTGCCCGACCTGCTCGACGAGCTGCCGCGGCTGCCAGACCTGCTGCTCGGCGCCGAGGCCCGCTTCAAGGACCTGGACCGGCTGGCGGCGCAGCAGCGCGGGCTGATCGCCGAGGCCACCGAAGCGCTCGGGACCCGGCGGCGCCACAACCGCTGGCGGCGCATTGCCGGTCTCGTCCTCGCGCTTGCCGGGCTGGTCCTCCTGTGGAAGCCGCTCCTCGCCGGCGACGGGTTCGCGGCCCCGGCCGTCGGCGTCGCGGCCCTTGTCGTCGGGGCCCTGTTCGTGACTCGCAATTGAACCCAAGCGGAGCGCTGACCGGATTGCCGCGCGCAATGGCCGCGACCGATCAAGTATAGTTACCGGCCCGAAATGAGCGGAGGACCCTGATGTTCGGACTTGGTGTATGGGAACTCCTGATTATCCTTGGCATCGTGTTGGTGATATTCGGCCCACGTCGGCTCAAGACGCTCGGATCGGACCTCGGCAATGCCATCAAGGGCTTTCGTTCCGCCGTACAGCAAGACGAAGACAAGAAGGCCGATAGCGAGCCGAAGGTCATCGAGAACGAAGCTCCGCCCAAGCCAGGGCAGGAACGCAACAGCTAGGGCCATGAGAATTCGCCGGCCCTCCGGGCGCGCCGCATCTCAACCTGCCCAAGCCCGCCGCCGTCACTCGCGGATCCGAGCGGATGTTTGACATTGGCCTGTTGGAGCTGCTGCTGCTCAGCATCGTCGTGCTCCTGGTGGTAGGACCCAAGCGCCTTCCCGAAACACTGCGGACCCTCGGTCTCTGGATCGGCCGCATGCGGCGCAGCTTTACCCGGGTCAAGGCCGAGATCGAGCGCGAGATCGGTATGGACGACGTGCGGCGGCAACTCCACAACGAATCCATCATGGAGCAGATGAAGGAGATCGAGCGCGACGTCGGCGGCGCGATCGAGGACGCCGGGCGGGCGGCCGAGGATCCCGCCCAGACCATCCGCAACACGGATGGGCCGACCGGGAATCAGGCCGTGGAGCCATCCAGTCCCGTGACACAGCCCGACGATTCGCCCCGGAAAGCACGCGATGGCCGATGAGCTTTCCCCCGGGGATGTCGACGACAGGAAGCGAGGAGAGACGGCGCAAGGACCTGAGGATGCGGAAACCGAACACGATGCCAGGGTCGACGACCACGAGATGCCCTTTCTCGACCATCTCCTGGAACTGCGTCAACGCCTTTTGCGGAGCGTCATTGCCGTCGCCGTCCTGTTCGTTCCCAGCTTCGCCTTTCGCGACGAGATCTACCACTTCGTATCGGCGCCGCTGACGACGTTCCTGCCCGGCGGAAACCTGACCGCCATCGACGTCGCGTCGCCGTTCGTGATGCCCCTGAAACTTGCGGCGTTCACCGCCTTCATCGCCGCGATGCCTTACCTGCTGCACCAGATCTGGGGCTTTGTTGCGCCAGGCCTGTACCTGCGCGAGAAGAAGTTCGCGCTTCCGGTTCTGGTGTCGAGCATCCTGCTGTTCTATGCGGGGATGGCGTTCGCGTACTTCGTGATGTTCCCGGTCGCGTTCGCGTTCTTCGCCCACGTCGCGCCGGAAGGCGTGACGATGATGACGGACATCAACCGATACCTGAACTTCGTGCTGAAGATGTTCTTCGCCCTGGGCGTGGCGTTCGAGATACCGGTTGCGACGTTCCTGCTGGTGCGGTCGGGCCTGGCGACGGCGGACGGGATCGCGCGCAAGCGGCCCTATGTCCTCGTCGGCTGCTTCGTCGTCGGCATGCTGCTGACACCGCCGGACCCGTTTACCCAGGTCCTGCTGGCCATCCCCGTCTGGCTGCTGTTCGAGATAGGCATCCTGGTGTCGCGGTTTGGACAGCGATCAACCGAGTAGTGTCACAAGACATCTCTCCCCTGGCCGGCGTATCTCGTCCGGCCCAAACGCCCTGCGGCCTTCGAAGTACGTGCGCAACGCCAACCCCAATCCTTAGCTTCCGCTACGCCATTCGCTTCGGTCTGCCACCCAGGCCGCGCCACCGACTTTGCCCAGCGCCACGCAACTGCGGCACGCTTTTTCGATCTGGATTGGACTTGAAGAAAACACGCCCAGAGTAGCGCCGGATCGGCCGCTGTCTCGGCCACCTTGTTCGTGCCATCCCCGGACGAGTTTCTGCTGCCTTGACGCGGTTTGCGGTTGGTTGCTCCGCAACGTGGTTTACCGAACGTGGCGTGACATCTGACTTGAGGAGACCTCCAGTTCCCATGGAAGTCCTGATTGTATTGATCATAGTGGTTGTTGCTTTACCCGTACTGTCGAGACTTGGACGCAGGGAATCGTCCGATCAGCCAGGGTCCCTTGCCACTCGACCGCTGTCACTTGCCTCCAATTGTGTCCCGTCTTTCCGCGAACCTCGACGTTCATCAGTCCGTTGGATCCGGCTGAGGGGACTCCAGGCGGCCTGAGAACAGGCTCCGCGCCCCCATTCGCTAT